>CALPVO020000008.1 GCA_943327025.2 Janthinobacterium lividum | reverse complement strand
AGCGATTTCAGCCATGGGTTCAGCGGCTCCGAAGGCCTGAAAAATCAAGCGGTAATGATACCATAGAAGGCATGTCAGACCGCGCCGCCAACACCACCTCCGCAGGCCCTGCCGGGCCTGCCAGCCACCCCTCCGGTAACCCCGCTGGTAACCCCGCTGGTAACCCCGCTGGCACCCGCAATGTGGACGCCGGCGAAATCGCCAAATTCGAGGCACTGGCGCAGCGCTGGTGGGACCCGCAAGGCGAGTCCGGCCCACTCCACCGCCTCAACCCCGTACGCCTCGGCTACGTGGCAGCGCGTGCGCCATTGCAGGGTGTGCGCGCGCTGGACGTGGGCTGTGGCGGTGGCCTGCTGACCGAAGCGCTAGCGCTTAGCGGCGCCGCTGCCACTGGCGTCGATCTCGCCACTACCGCCCTGCAAGTGGCACGACTTCACGCGCTGGAAACTGGCGTGGCAGTGAAGTATGTGGAGGCAGCCGCCGAAGAGTTGGCCGCAGCGGAGCCCGCGAGCTACGACGTGGTGTGCTGCATGGAAATGCTCGAACACGTGCCAGACCCTGCGTCCGTCATCGCGGCCCTCGCCACCTTGGTGCGTCCGGGTGGCAGCGTGTTTCTGTCCACACTCAACCGCACCCCCAAGGCCTTCGGGCTGGCCATCGTCGGCGCGGAATACCTCTTGCGCCTTCTGCCACGCGGTACCCATGAGTACTCGCGGTTCCTGCGCCCCTCCGAACTGGCCGCCATGGCTCGCGCGGTTGGCCTCGAGTTGCTTGATGTCACCGGCCTCGAAATGGACCCCCTCACCCACACCTTCCGGCTGGGGCCGGACGTGAGCGTGAACTATCTGGCGCATTTCCGCCGCCCCCCAATCAGCTCCGGGGCTGCCCCGGGGCAGCCTGACCCATGACTGCCATCACGTCTTGGCAAGGGGTTCTGTTCGACCTCGACGGCACCTTGCTGGATACCGCCGTGGACATGGCAGGTGCGCTCAACGAGCTGCGCAACGAAGAAGGCCTGTCGCCCCTGCCCTTCGCCACCATTCGCCCTCATGCCTCCCACGGCTCCACGGCCATGGTTCAGGTCGGCTTCGGCTTGCCCCCCGGCGCCTCCTTCGAAGCCATGCGCCAACGCTTCCTAGATCGTTACGCGACCCGCATCGCCCTTGAAACCCGTCTGTTTCCCGGCGGCGAAGCGCTGCTGTTGGCTCTGGAAGGAGCTGGCCTGAAGTGGGGCGTAGTCACCAACAAACCGGCGTATCTGACCGATCCCCTCATGGCTGCCCTGGAACTAACACCACGCGCCGCTTGCATCGTCTCCGGCGATACGCTGCCGCAGCGCAAACCGCACCCTGCGCCGCTGCTACATGGCGCAGCGCAGGCCGGCCTCGAGCCTGCTGCCTGCGTCTATGTCGGCGACGCCGAACGCGACGTTCAGGCAGCGCTCGCCGCGGGCATGACCGCTCTGGTGGCGCACTTTGGCTACCTTGCCGATACGGACCGCCCCGACACCTGGGGCGCTCACGGGAGCGTCCATTCGATGGCCGACATCGCCAGCTGGCTCGGCCTGCCAAGTGGTGGCGCGGGCCACGCCACGCACTCGCGAGCCTAGGTATCGCGATGTCACGAACTTTGGACGCTGCTGGCCATGCCTGTCTGTTTGCGGCGCATCCTCGGGCCGGGGCACTGCGCGCGCTCTACCAATGGTCCGGCGTTATCGACGAGTTGGTGGCAAACGGCCGCACGCGCTCGCATGAAGCCGCTCACCACAAACTACAGTGGTGGCAAGAAGAACTGCAACGGCTGAGCGCTGGCAAGCCGGCGCACCCCCTCACTCGCGAACTACACGGCATTGCCGCCGAGCCTGGTCTTTGGAGCGAACTTCCCGAGCGACTGGAACTGGCAGCGATGGAACTTGCCGGCGTGGCGCCCGACGACCAGAGCGCAGCATCGCGCTGGGACTGGCGCCGCCATGGCGCGGTGCAATGGACGGCGCTCCGCCTATTGGTGCCAGAAGTCACTGTCGCGGGTAGCGAAGCTGCGGCGGATCTCCGCCAGCTCGCAGAGCAACTGGGGATTGGCCTTGGACGTCTGGATGCCTGTACGTCGCCACTGCAGCAAGCCCGTCAAGGGCGCCTCGGTCTGCCTCTCGAAGCGCTGGAAGCCCATGGCATAGCCTTGAACGAACTTCCCGAAGCGCTCGGCGCCACGGCGCATGCCGAGGGCTTGGCAATGCTCGTGCGGGAACAACTCACGCTGGCCGAAAACGCACTGGTGCTGGCCGAGCGGCATTGGCAAGCCCTGCACCCGACCGTGCGTAGCCAACTACGCCACACGGCGGTTCGCTTAGCGCTGGCGCGCAGCGCGGCGAAGCGCCTGCAGCAACGGCCCCTTCAGTCTCATGCGGACACCGTGTTGCCGCCATGGCGTACCCTCTGGGCCGCTTGGCACGCCGCGCGCCGCGCCCACCGTTAATTTCTGCAGAACATCGGAAGCCTCATGGACAGCCAGACGCTACGTACTTACGAAGCCCCCACTGCCGCGTTGGCAGGGCGCGTCATCCTCGTGACGGGCGCCGGCGACGGCATCGGCAAAGCCATTTCGCTCGCACTAGCCGGCCACGGCGCCACCGTGGTGCTGCTCGGCAAGACGCTGCGCAAGTTGGAAAAGGTGCACGACGAAATCATCGCGGCCGGTGGTCCCGTGCCGGCGATGGCTCATTTGAATCTGGAGACAGCGCTCGCTCCGGAATATGACGCCTTGGTGAGTTCGCTGCAGGCGGAGTACGGGCGATTGGACGGTCTGCTTCATAACGCCGCCATTCTCGGCACTTTGGCGCCGGTGGAACTCTATGACGTGCCGACCTTCGGGCGAGTGATGCACGTGAACGTGACGGCGGCCTTCGCACTCACTCACGTCTGTTTACCCTTGCTGAAGTCCAGTGAGGACGCGAGTATCGTTTTCACTACCAGCAGCGTCGGGCGCAAAGGCCGCGCCTACTGGGGTGCGTATGCGGCCTCGAAGTTCGCCGTGGAAGGGCTAGCGCAGGTGCTGGCGGACGAACTTTCCACTGACGGCAAGATACGGGTGAATTGCCTCAACCCTGGTGCGACACGCACCGCCATGCGCTCGCAGGCCTTTCCGGGAGAGAACCGGGAACGACTCCCTCTACCCGAAACGATTGTCGCCCCTTACCTTTTCCTTTTGGGTCCAGCGGCGCGCGGCGTGACGGGTGGCTCGTTCGATTGCCAGGAACCAGCCAAGCCGGCGTAATCGACGCCAGCGCACAATGCGTCGACCTCGTCTGCGTCCAGCTCGACGCTGCGCCCTCGCGCCATGTTGCGCGGCATGGAAAAACCCAAGAACTGGGTACGCATCAAGCGACCCACATCGACGCCGATAGCAGCCAGTGCCGCGCGGAGGTCGCGCGCGCGGGCGCCACGCGTGGTGACGTTGATCCACGCATTGGAACCCTCACCGGGGTCGGCACCACACTTCAGGACTTCGAACGGAGGGTCTCCAGCAGCCGCTGTCGGCCCCAAACGTGCCAGTTCAGCTTCATCCGGCAAGCGACGCACGCGCACCGAGTAATGCGTTTCATGGGCGTTCGCCTTTTTAGACACCGCTGCGCGCAAGGCACCGTCGGTAGTAAACAGTTCCAGTCCGCCATCGGAAGGCGCCATGGCGCCCAGCGGCAGCCAACGGGCGCCTTTCACCTTAGGTAGCCGGTCTTCGACAGGGGTCGTTCCCTCGGGAGCGTCGGCGGCACGAGCCGGTTCGCCCGGCGAGCGGTGATACGCAATGACACGCGTTCGGTCGGGCGAGGTGGCAGCGAGCCGCAGGCGCCGACCATCCAGTGCCACCACGTCCTTGGGTCCCAGCGCTTGGCCGGGAGCTGCGGGCTTCCCGTTGACCGTCAACCGCCCTTGCACGAGCCAAGCTTCCACCTGCCGGCGGGAGGCAACACCAGCGGCTGAAAGAACCTTCTGGATCCTCAATTCGGTTCTACCGGACTGACGGCATCTGCAGCGCCATCGTTGGCGCCGCTTTCGTCGGCAGCGTTGTCGTCAACCGCGGGTTCATCGGGAACCGCGTCGGTGGCCGCAGGCGCTTCAGCACCAGCCTCGTCGGACGCGGCTTCGGCGGCCAGCGCATCAGCCGCTGCCGCGGCGGGTTGCGTCTCGGGGAACTCCAACTGCACGCCGAGATTCTCGACGTCGCGCAACTGCGCCAACGTGGGCAGGTTATCGAGGCTCTTCAGGCCGAAGTAATCGAGGAATTCACGCGTGGTACCGAGCAACTCAGGCCGGCCCGGTACTTCGCGATAGCCCACGGTGCGAATCCAACCGCGCTCTTGCAAGGTACGAATGATATTCGGGTTTACCGCCACACCACGGATGTCTTCGATCTCGCCACGGGTGATGGGCTGCCGATAAGCGATGAGTGCCAGCGTCTCCAGCAAGGCACGCGAATACTTCGCGGGACGTTCTTGCCACAAGCGCGACACGACGCTCGCCGCTTCCGCACGCACCTGCACGCGAAAGCCGGTGGACACTTCGCGCAACTCGATGCCACGTGTCGCGTAATCCGCCGACAAAGCTTCCAGCGCCATCCTCACCTGCTGATTGCCGGGCCGTTCCGCCTCATCGAACAGTTCGGCAATTTGCTCCACCGTGAGGGGGCGCCCGGCGGCCAGCAAGGCCGCCTCGCAGACATTACGCAGCGCAAGGTCGTTAGCCACCGTCGTGGCAGCATCTGCGGCCGCATCGGCAGCCTCCAACGAATGGCTAGTCATCGGGTCCTGCGCCGCGTCGTTCGCGGTCTCGTGGTTCTGTTCAGTCATGACCGTCCTCAAAATCCGTTATCGACCACTGGGGCCCGAACAGGCGCCGGTTCGTCTTCCTGCTGCAGCGCCATCACTGCGCCGCTAGCGCCTTGTAGCGCCGGCACCGTGGGCTCTTCGAACACAGGTTCGAGCGCCAGCACCAAGTTGCCTGCGGCGCTATCGACATCGGGCGTCGCCGCTTCAGACCAGTCGCGCGGCGCCGTGGCGGGGCGTACATGGATGGGGCCATAGGCCTCCGCCTGCACAAACTCCACCAACCCTTCGCGCAGCAACTCGAGCAAGGCCACGAAGGTAACGGTGACCCCCATGCGCCCTTCACTCACCTCGAACAACCGGATGAAATCGATGAAGGTATCCGCCTGCAGACGCTGCAGCATCTCGCTCATGCGCTGACGGACCGACAAGCGTTCACGCGCCACGTGGTGACTGGCGAACATGGCCGCTCGCTGGATGACATCCTTGAAGGCCAGCAACATTTCCTGCAAGGACACCGTAGGAACGATGTTGACCACCTTGCGCTCGGTAATCTCAGCCGAGCCCGGAAAGACATCGCGCTCGAGACGCGGTAGACCATCGATATCTTCAGCCGCACGCTTGAAGCGTTCGTATTCCTGCAGACGACGCACCAGTTCGGCACGCGGGTCCTCTTCCTCGCTCACTTCCACTGCGGCACGCGGCAGCAACATGCGCGATTTGATCTCTGCCAGCATCGCGGCCATGAGCATGTACTCACCGGCCAACTCGAGCTCCATGCCATGCATCAGCTCGATGTATTCCATGTACTGCCGCGTAATCTCGGCAATGGGGATATCGAGAATGTCGAGGTTCTGGCGACGAATGAGGTAGAGCAGCAGGTCCAGCGGACCTTCAAATGCCTCGAGAAATACCTTCAGCGCCTGCGGCGGAATGTAGAGGTCGCGTGGCGGTTCGCTCATGGGCTCGCCATCCACGATGGCGAACGGCATTTCCTGCTGGACCGGCGGCGGCGAGTCGGGCGCCGCCGCAGCCAGCGCTGCCTGCACCTCGGCTTCCAGTGCGGCTTCCGCTAACGAGATACCGCCTTCGATGACACGCAATTCGGGTTTCATGCTGGTCACTTGAACCCCAAGCCCATAGCGTTACGAACCTCATTCATCGTCTCGCCAGCCACCACTCGGGCCCGCTCACAGCCGTTGTCGATGATGCTGCGCAGACGTGCCGGATTGGCGGAGAACTCTGCCGAGCGATGACGGATGCCGCGGATTTCGGTGACTACCGCTTCAATGAGTGGCTGCTTGCAGTCGATGCAGCCAATGCCAGCCGAACGACAGCCCGCGGATACTTCGGCTTGGGTTGCCGGGGTGGAATACACGCGGTGCAGGTCGAACACGGGGCACTTATCCGGGTCGCCGACATCCGTGCGCCGTACCCGCGCGGGGTCGGTCTGCATGGCACGCAGTTTCTTTGTGACGCTGTCCGGGTCTTCGCGCAGGCCAATGGTATTGCCGTAGCTTTTGGACATCTTGCGACCATCGAGGCCAGGCACCTTCGGCGTCGCCGTCAGCAGCACTTCCGGCTCCGGCAGGATGGCGCGGCCGCTGCCATCGAGCCAGCCGGCCAGACATTCTTTTTCGGTGGCGTCCAGAGCCGCCGCCTCCAGCCAAGCTTGGGCCCGACTGCGGCTTTCCGCGTCACCCTTCTGCTGCCAAGCTTTGCGCCACTTCTTCAGTCGCTCCGCACCCTCCGCACCTGCGCGCTGCAGTGCAGCCGCCGCTGCCGCTTCGAACGCCGGGCCACGGCCATAGAGGTGATTGAAGCGCCGCGCGACTTCGCGCGTGATTTCCACATGCGCCACCTGATCTTCGCCAACCGGCACATATTTCGGGCGGTACAAGAGAATGTCCGCACTCTGGAGCAGTGGGTAGCCAAGAAAGCCGTAGGTAGCGAGGTCTTTCTCGCGCAACTGCTCCTGCTGGTCCTTGTAAGTGGGCACTCGCTCCAGCCAGCCTAGCGGCGTGACCATCGACAACAGCAAATGCAGTTCGGCATGCTCCGGCACGCGCGACTGGATGAACAGCGTGCATTTCTCCGGGTCCAGCCCGGCACCCAGCCAGTCGATGACCATGTCCCACACATGCTCTTCGAGTTTCGAGGTGTCCTCGTAACCGGTGGTCAGGGCGTGCCAGTCCGCCACGAAAAAATAGCAGTCGTACTGGTGCTGCAGGTCCACCCAATTGCGCAGCGCGCCATGGTAGTTCCCGAGATGCAACTGGCCCGTCGGGCGCATACCCGAAAGAACGCGGCGGTGGGAAAGCAGATTCGAAGCGCTCAAGCGGGCATCCTCTGGACAGCCGTATTCACGTGAGTAGGGAGAACAGCGACGCATAAACGCTGCTGATGAAATTCACTGGCCGGCCGATGACCGCGCCCAGCAGGCCCGTGAGAGCCAGACCCATGACCAAATACAGGCCCCACGGCTCCACCTTGTCGAGCGCTTGCGCGAAACCGTTACGGGCCGGCAACAGGTTGGTTAGCACACGCCCACCATCGAGCGGGGGGATGGGGATGAGGTTAAACACCGCAATGACGATGTTGAACAACACGCCGAAATCGGCCATCTCCAGCAACCACTCGGCGTAGACATTGCCGCCCGTGCGCACGGCGACGTGAAGTGTCAGGACGCCCATCAACCCCCACAGGAGCGCCATCGCGAAATTTGCCAGTGGCCCCGCCGCCGCCACCTTCACCCAGTCGGCGCGATAGTGCTTGAAGCGACTGGGGTTCACCGGCACGGGCTTGGCCCAGCCGAACAGAAACGGAGCGCCTACCAGCAACAGCAGTCCCGGCACAACAACAGTGCCCATCGGGTCGACGTGTTTGATGGGGTTCAGACTTAAGCGACCCTGAGCTTCGGCCGTGCGGTCGCCGCAAGACCTGGCCGCCCAGCCATGAGCCACCTCGTGGAGCGTGATGGCGGTAAGGATGGGCAAGCCCATGACCGCAATCTTCGGCAGAATCTGGCTGAGGTCCATGCAACTCCAGGGGGGGCGGGGTACCACACCGAACCCAAAGGGGCTGGCGGGATCCCGATTATACGCTCCCCCTCATTCACTCCCCTAGAGGAACGGAGCCGGGTTTCCGCGACCCTCCCGCACCACCACCGGCGCCTCCCCAGACAGGTCGACGACCGTGGTGGGTTCCAGCCCGCAATTGCCGCCATCCAGTACGATATCGACCGTTTTCCCGAGGCGGACGTGGATCTCGGAGGCGTCCGTCATGGGGAATTCGTCACCAGGTAGCAATAGCGTGCTGGTCATCAGGGGTTCACCCAGTTCCTCGAGCAGCAGCTGCGGCACCCGGTGGTCCGGAATACGGATACCGATGGTGGAGCGCTTGGCATGCTGCAGACGCTTTGGAACCTCCTTGGTCGCCTGCAGCAGGAAGGTGTAAGGACCCGGGGTGTTGGCGCGGAGCAGGCGGTACTGCCAAGTGCCCACCTTGGCGTACTTCGCAATCTCGGACAGGTCGCGGCAGACCAGCGTGAAATGATGGTGCTTATCCGTCTGGCGGACACGCGCCAAGCGCTCCATGGCGTCCTTGTCGCCAATCTGGCAGCCCAGCGCGTAGCAACTGTCCGTGGGGTAAACAATCAACCCGCCGGAGCGCAGGCAATCAGCCGCCTGACGCAACAGTCGTCGCTGGGGATCTTTCGGATGTAGCTGGAACAACTGGCTCATGAGGTAGGTATCATAAGCGGATGCAGGCACTCTACGATCTCATTCCCGTCCTCCTGTTCTTTGCCACCTTCAAGTGGCTCGGAATCTACGCCGCCACGAGCGTGCTCATCGTCGCGACAGTGGCTCAGGTCGCTTGGCAGTATTTCCGGCACCGCAAGGTCAGCGGCATGCTGCTCACCACCGCCGCACTGGTGCTGGTATTCGGTGGCCTCACGCTCTACATCCACGACGATCGCTTCATCGTCTGGAAGCCGAGCGTGCTCTACGTACTGCTCGCCGCCGCCTTCGTCGCCAGCAATGTCATCGGCGAACAGCCCATGTTGCAGCGGACCTTGGGCCACGTGCTCCGTACCGATCGCCGTACCTGGCAGTGGGCCACAGCGCAGTGGGGTGCCTTTTTTCTGGTGCTCGCGGGAGTGAACGCCGTGTTCGTGCTCGAATTCAGCCGCGATGCCTGGGCGACCTGGAAGATAGCCACCGTCGGCGTCGTAATGGTCTTTGCCGTCCTGCAGATGCTCTGGCTGTCACGTCATGCCGAGGCGGTGGAAGTCGAAACGACCACTGAGTCGAAACCATGAACCACGAGACACCGCCCCTCGTCTCTCCCTTGGCCCCTGCCGCACGGCCTGCCGCAATCCTGGCCCTGCTCGAGGCGGCCTTCGGTGCGGGCAGCACCGCCGTGGTGGACGACAGCCACCACCATGCCGGGCATGCCACCGCGGGGGGTGCAGGGCACTTTCGGGTCCGCGTGGTGTCAGAACGTTTTGTCGGCCTGCGGACGCTTGCTCGGCATCGTCTGGTCTATTCCGCCAGTGCTCCGCTCATGCCCCAAGACATTCACGCCCTGTCCATCACCGCCCTGACGCCCGCAGAATCCACAACAGGGTAAACTGCGCCTTCACCGGTAGTAGTTCAGGCTTCGACACAGCCTTCCCTCTTCCATCGTTTTCATCCTTTTGAGGACCATCATGAAGAAGTTCGCGATCCTGATGACCGCCAGCGGTGCGCTGGTGCTTTCGGCCTGCAATGCCGGCACCGGCACGGCCGCGCAGGCCAAACCACCCATCGCCCACGTCGATGGTCAGCCGGTGTCCGCGGAAGCGCTCGATATCTTCGTGAAGGCGCAGGGCGGCAAGGCATTCGCCGAACTGCCGGGCGAGCAGCAGGAACAAGTGGTGGACTCCCTCATCAAGTTGGCCGTGGTAGCCCGCGAAGGGGAGAAGCAGGGCCTGGCTGACGACCCAGAGACCCATGCCGCCCTCGAACTGGCGCGCATGCAGGTACTGGCGCGCGCTGCCGTGCAGGCCCACTTCAAGGACGCGAAGCCGACAGACGCTGAACTGAAGGCGGAATACGACAGCCTCGTGTCCAAGATGCCGAAGGAGGAATACGAAGCCTCCCACATCCTGGTGGACGACGAAGCCAAGGCAAAGGACTTGATCGCCCAGCTGGAAAAGGGTGCCAAGTTCGCCACGCTCGCCACCGACAACAGCAAGGACCCCGGCTCCGCCGCCAAGGGTGGCGACCTCGGCTGGTTCCCGCCCGAGCAGATGGTCAAGCCGTTCTCGGCTGCCGTCGCTCTGCTGAAGGATGGCGAATACACCCGCACGCCGGTGCAAAGCCAGTTCGGCTGGCACATCATTCTGCGCACGGGAGCCCGCCCCACGCCGCCGCCGCCGGCCTTCGAGCAGGTGAAGGACCAGATTGCGCCTTCGGTGGAGCAGAAGCGCGTTGGCGTTTACGTCGACAACCTGAAGAAGAACACCAAGGTGGAGAGCCACTTCAAGGCACCTCCCGCCGTGCAGGGCGCCCCGTCGCCAGCCCCGGCGCCGGTTCAACAGTAACTGTTACCAAGCCCCTCCGGCCCCCGTCAAAGGGCCGGAGGGCTGCTGGTTACTGGCGTTGCCCAGCGCCAGTAGCGGGTGTAGTTGTGGTTCATCAAATTGGGCGGCCCGGTCTTCACTGTAGGCCGTACCAAACGCCGGGTAGCCAGAAAATACACTGGCACGATGGCATCCGCGGCGAGCAATTCTGCCTCTGCTGCCTGCAGCGCCCCGCTCCGCTCAATTCCCGTCTTGGACATCGCCGTTGCCAAGTGAGCATCAAACTTGGCTGACACATAGCCCACCGTGTTGTCCGCGCTCGAACTCTGGAATACCTCCAGAAAACTCGCCGCATCAGCGTAATCCGCATTCCAACCAAGGCGCACTACATCCCACCCGGCAGGCAACTGACGCAGCGCAAGAAAACGACCAAACTCTTCGTCCACCCATTCCACTTCCACGCCAAGCGTCTCGCGCCACATGAGGCCTATGGCCAGAACTGCCCGACGAACGGTGGTGTTGCGGTTGTAAAGCAGGCGTAAGCGCAGCGGATGCTCGGCGGAAAAACCAGCCGCCGCGTACCACGCACGTGCTTGTTTTAGCTGTTGCCCTTTCGTGAGATTTGCCCACGGCATCGTGCGCTCTGCGTGCCCAGGTATTCCAGGAGGCACCAGCCCGTAGGCCGGAACTTGGCCCGCACGCAGCACCTGCTGCGTAAGCCGTTCACGGTCGATAGCCATCGAAAGAGCGCGACGAACGAGTGGCGCGTGTTGTACTCGTCCACTGCGCAGATTGAACCCAAGAAAGAACACCGAAGCTTGGGGTGCCAACTGCACCTGCCCCGGCAATTGCTCCCGCGCCCATGGAATCTCGTCGACGGGCAGCCCACCGGTGACATCAATGGAACCCGCCCGGTAGCGGAGTAGTTCGACGTTCTCGTCGGCAATGCCTACGTAAGAAACGCGTTGAATATCGACGGCGTCGGCCGCGCGATAGTAGCGATTCGCAACAGCCTGAATTGGGCGTCCTGGCAGCCATGCCTCCAGCCGATAGGCGCCATTGAATACCGGCGGCCCGGGGCGATACGGCGAGGCCACCGGATGCGCCAACAAGGCGGGCAGAAATTCGGCTGGATGCTCGAGGCGCACGACCACTTGCGTCGGGTCGGGAGCTTCCACGCCAAGTCCTTCCACCGGCAACCGCCCGGCCATGACGGCGCTGGCCCCCGCTATGACTCGAAGTAAAGGGCTATTCGGCGAGGAAACTCGCGGGTCCACGGCGCGCTGCAGGCCGCGCACGAAATCGGCCGCCACGAGTGGTTGTCCGTCCGACCAGCGCAAAGACGCGCGCAGCGTGAAACGATACTCGCGTCCATCCGGGGAGACCTCCCAGCGCACGGCCTGACCGGGAATGGGGCGGCCGGCCGCATCCTCGGTGACTAGCCCTTCGTAGGCATCCCGCAGCACTTCATAGGCGTAGGTGTCGCCCGCCAGTTGCGGATCCAGCGTTCCGGGTTCGCCACCCAACGAACGATGGAGTTCACGGGCCGCAGAATTCGCGGACGGTGCCTGCTGTTCGCAGCCCGTCAGCCCCCCAAAGACCATCACGGAGACCACCACGCCCAGCGCCACCACCCAGAGCGGCCCCAATACGGCTCGAAGCTGAAATGACACGGGCCTGCCCCCCCTGCTGCGCCTACGTCACGCCAAGCAGTATCATGCAACGATGGCCCGCACGCCAAACTCCCCGAAGAACCCCAGTGGCAAGGCTGCCGAAGCCGCTGTGCTCGCCCTGCAGCCTCTGGCCAACTTGCTGCTGGACCACGGCCTCGGCGTGCCTGAACTTTACGAGGCTATCAAGTGGGCCTTCGTCCATGAGGCAGCGCGGCGACAAAGTACGCGTAACCAGCCCCTCAACGCCTCACGCATCGCCGCCATCACGGGCCTCACCCGGCATGAAGTGGCGCGTCTACTGAAGGCCCGCGCTGCGCCGGACGCGCTGCAGACTTGGAAACGCCAGCGCGGCAACCGGGTGCTGCTGGGGTGGCATACGGATGCCGTCTTTCTGACCAAAGAAGGTAAACCACGCGCCCTACCGTACGAAGGCAACCCCAGTTTTTCCACACTGGCAAGGCAATACTCCGGCGATATCCCGCCACGCGCCATGCTCGACGAATTGCTGGCGCAAGGGGCGGTCAAGGAAACCTCACAGGACAACTTCAAGCCCTTGGGGCGTGTCGTGCAGCGGAGCGTCGCTTCTGGCGAAAACATGTTGGAAATCGGCCGGCGACTGAACGTTGTGGCCCATGCCATTACCGCGCATAGCGGCGAGACAGCCGGCCCACCGGCCTTTCAGGATCTCGCCATGGCGGAAGGACTGACGCCCGATGAGGCGCTGGAACTGGTCGCCACCCTCAATCGCCGTAGCGAAAACTTCTTTGAACTCAGCCAGCGCGTCGTGGCCACGGTGCACGGAGCCGCCGGCACCTCGGCCAATACCAAGCCCAGCACAGCCTCCGCAGGCGGCCGCGCAAGCGTTGGCGTCTTCGTTTCCGTCATCCACCAGCAGGAGGCCGACAATGAGGAAAGCCAACCACCCCGACCAGCAAGACGCGGGCGACCGCTCCGGCGAGACTGAAACGCCAACCGGCAACGAGGAGTTCGCCGGTCCACTCGCCGACGCAGCGTTAGCGTTGCTGGCGGCATTTTTCAAGGACCGCCAGGCTCTGGCCGAGTTCGTGGCGGCGCGAACCAACGCAGTGCCCGCAGAACGATTTTTGGGCATCGAGCCCACTGCCTATCAGGACGTTTCAGAGGTGCTCCGCCTCTGGGAGACGCGTGCGGAATTCCTCGACGCTACTGGCAAACCGCGGTTGCTGCCACTGCAAGGCAGCGCTTCTTTTGCGCTGCTAAGCCAGCAGGCCTATCCGCAATTGCCGCCCGAGTGGGTTCTAGGTGCACTCGAAAGTGGACAAGCCATCGAAACGACTGACGGTTATGTCCGTCTCTTGTCGCGAACCAAATTGGTCAGGGATCGGGACCAAGCCGCCCATGCCCGGGCCGCACTCGTCGGCACGCGCCTGCTAACTTCACTGGTGGGCAACCTGGAGCCGGCCGGCGCCAGCGAAAAACTGTTTGAGCGTACCGTGCTGGGCCATGACATTCCGCGCAGCCAGTTGCCAGCCATCAAGGCCTTCATGCTGCGCCATGGCCAGCAGTACCTCGAAGACCTCGACGACTGGCTGGAAACGCTGCAAGCCCCGCAGAACGAGGACACGGTCAGCGCCGGTGCCTGCCTGTTCCTGTTTACGGACCCGCCGAGCACAAGGCCATGAAGGCGGCCTCGTCGAGCACCACAACCCCTAAGGCTTCAGCCTTGGCCAGTTTGCTGCCAGCGTCGCTGCCGGCCACCACGTAGTCGGTCTTCTTCGAGACGCTACCGCTGACTTTGCCCCCTAGTGCGCGGATACGGTCACCCGCCTCATCACGCGACTGCCCCGCCAGCGTTCCCGTCAGCACGAAGGTCTTGCCAGCAAAGGGCAGCGAACCGGTCACTTCCTTGGCCAAGGGCGCGGGCCAGTGCAACCCCGCCGCGAGCAGCGCGTCTACCACTTCGAGGTTGTGAGGGTTGTGAAAGAACGCCGCCACTTGTTCGGCAATGACGGGGCCAATATCCGGCACTTCTCGCACCGCTAGGGCGTCGGCGGCACGCAAGGCATCGAGCGAACCGAAGTGCAGCGCCAACTGCAGCGCCGTGGCCTCACCGACATTGCGGATGCCAAGACCAAACAGGAAACGGGGTAGCGTGGTCGCCTGGCTAGCCGCGATGGCCTGCAATAATTTCTTAGCACTCTTCTCACCCATGCGCTCCAAACCAAGCAAAGGTTCCAGCGCCAGCGAGTAAAGGTCCGCCGGGTTATGCACCAAGCCCGCGTCCACCAATTGGTCCACGAGCTCGGTACCCAGCCCCTGAATATCCAATGCCCGACGGGAAGCAAAGTGCTTAATGGCCTCCTTGCGCTGGGCACCGCAGTGCAGCCCGCCCGTACAACGCGCCACGGCCTCGCCCTCCTCGCGTGCCACCGGACTGGCACAGACCGGGCAGCAATCTGGCAAAGAAGCCGCAACCGTACCGAGAGGGCGCCGGTCGAAGAGCACACGGGCCACTTCGGGAATGACATCGCCAGCGCGACGCATCACCACGGTGTCACCCACCCGCACGTCCTTGCGATGCAACTCATCGAGGTTATGCAGCGTGGCGTTGCTTACCGTCACCCCGCCTACGAAGACCGGCTCCAACCGAGCTACCGGAGTGATGGCGCCCGTGCGCCCTACCTGCCATTCAATACCGCGTACGGTAGTGAACGCCTCTTCAGCAGGAAACTTGTGAGCCACCGCCCAACGAGGTGCCCGTGACACGAACCCCAAACGCTCTTGCAGGGCGTAGTCGTCCACCTTGTAAACCACGCCATCAATCTGGAATGGCAAGCTCGGACGACGCTCCCCCATCTCGCGGTAGTAGTGGAGCAAGCCTTCCACACCCACCACGGCTTGCTGCAGTTTGGAGGTAGACAAGCCCCACTGCCGCAACGCAGACATGGCGGCCACATGCTGCCGTGGCAGCGGTGTGCGTTCATTTTCGACCACGCCAAGCGCGTAGAACACCGCCTCGAGCGGGCGTTGCGCAGTGATGCGCGGGTCTAGTTGGCGCAGGCTGCCGGCAGCGGCGTTGCGCGGATTCACGAACGTCTTCTCACCGGCCAGAGCGGCGCGGCGGTTGAACTCTTCGAACTTCGCGACCGGCAGATAAACCTCGCCGCGAACTTCGAGCAAACGCGGCCAGTCGTTGCCCAGCAACTGCAATGGCACCGAGGCAATGGTACGGACGTTGTGGGTCACATCCTCACCAGTGGCACCGTCACCGCGGGTGGCAGCCTGCACCAGCACGCCATCCACATAAGTAACACTTAACGCCAAGCCATCCATCTTCGGCTCAGCGCTGTAAGCGACGGCCGGCGCCGAGGGGAGCAGCCCCAAGCGCTCGCGAACACGCCGGTCGAAAGCCACGACATCTTCATCCGCGAACGCGTTGTCGAGGGACAGCATCGGCAGGCGATGCTGCACCTCACCGAACGCCGTTAGGGGCGCCGCCCCAACGCGCTGCGTTGGTGATTCCGGGATGATGAGTTCTGGATAGGCAGTCTCTAGCTCCCGCAGTTCGCGCAGCAAGGCGTCGAACTGGGCATCCGAGACCTCTGGGGCATCCAGCACATGGTAAAGATGGTTGTGGCGCTGCAGTTCTTGCCGCAGCGCCAACGCGCGCGAAGCCGCCTCAATCGGCGTCATCGGTACCGCCCGTAAACAGGGAGCGCTCGAAAGATTCCACCTCGTCACGGAGCTCCATCACGCGCACCGCGGTCAGCGGTTGGCGCCGTTCGTCTTGCAACACGCCATTGAGGCGGGCTGCCAAACGGCGACCACAAGCCACCAGTTCGTCGACGACATAGGTGCCCTCGATAGCCCCCGGCAGTACTGCGAACAGCGAGACCCCAGGAAGCTCAAGCGTCGACATCTCATGCAGTTCGAACGAACCCGGCTCGATGAGACTGGCGACACTGAACAGCAACTGCTTGTCGTCCACTTCGCGGTGGAAGATGTGGTAGCGACCAAACACCAACCCTTCAGCCTCCAGCGCTTGGCGCAACTCTGCACCGGCAAAGCGGGCAGTTGCCGTGGCACCGACCAGGCGCAGCGCGATGATTTTCTGGCGGGGCGCCGTATTCGGACGCGGCCGCGGGGCCGGCGGCGGTTCTGCCGCCGGGCGCACCGCAGCCGACCGTGGGGCCGCGGGGGCCTCTACGGCAGGTGCCATCGCAGCAGGGCGTGGCGCGGCCGGAGCCGGGGATGGGGCCACCGCCAGACGCTCGTCTACAGCCGCAGGTGCGGCAACCTCAACCCGCGGACGGTCATAGGCACTGCCGGTCGGTGTGATGACCGGCAGGGCCGGGGTACTCTCCACGGCATGATGGTCGGGCAACTGCACCAACGGCGGCTCAAGTGGCGGCAGGTCGTCCTCGACACGAATATCGGGCACCTCGAAAGCGCCAGTATCCGTCGAAGACCAGCGCGGCTCTTCCCATACCGGCTCCTGGGCCACCGGCGGTGGTGGGTTGGCGCGGTAAACGCCGCCAGGCCCAGTGGTCGTGGGGGGGCGCCGCACCGGCGGGGTGACGTTGAAAGCGTCATCCGCCAATGGCTTGCGACGCGCACGCACGCTTTCCCAAAGCCACAGCCCAACGATGAGCAATGCGCCCACGCCGAGCAGGATCCAGCGCAACTCGTCGGTCATGCCATCCCCCTAGAAGAGCAGCACCAATACTTCTGGTTACCAAGCCGCCGCATACGGCTTAGGCCACCACGACTTCATCCGTGGCCAAGCGCAAGGCCTCGTCCACGTCGACCGCCACGAGACGCGACACGCCCGGCTCGTTCATGGTGACGCCCAGCAGGTTCTGCGCCAATTCCATGGTGTGGGGCTTGTGGGTAATGAAGATGAACTGCACGCGTTCGCTCATCTCCTTCACCACGTCGCAGAAACGCCCGACGTTGTGGTCGTCCAATGGCGCGTCCACCTCGTCCAGCATGCAGAACGGTGCCGGGTTCAAGTCGAAGATACTGAACACCAGCGCGACGGCGGTAAGCGCTTTCTCGCCGCCCGACAACATGTTGATGCTGCTATTCCGCTTGCCTGGCGGTCTGGCCATGATGGTCACGCCAGCCTCGAGCGCATCCTCGCCCGTCAATTCCAGATACGCCGTACCGCCACCGAACAGCCGCGGGAAACGCTGTTGCAGACCCGCGTTGACGCGATCGAAGGTGTCCTGAAAACGCTGCCGCGTCTCGCGGTCGATTTTGCGCATCGCCTGTTCGAGCGTGTTCAGCGCCTCGGTGAGGTCATT
>CALPVO020000007.1 GCA_943327025.2 Janthinobacterium lividum | reverse complement strand
GCATGTCGCTGTTTGGCGACAGTATATGACGAAGTATAGAATGAGTCTAGTTCGTATTAAATACTTAAAACGCGTACTGACTCACCTCGCACACATGAAGCAAGAAAAATGCCATACGTAAAAACCCCTACTCAATCAATGCAAGGGAACCCGTCTTGAGATTGGCGGTGCCGCAGGCGTAAAGATTCCCGACACCTTGGGGGTACCAAAGCTGGGAGTTTTAGCCGCAGTAAGGAATGAATATCCGGCGTGCGGATACTGAATTTTGGAGCAGGCCTTGTCTTATCTGCCGGCTAAAAGCCGCTCCACCGCCAGCGCATCCGTCGTGTTCGGTCTTGTCCGGCTCGCCTTCGGCGCGTAGCGTGAGGCGCCCACATAGCAATGCCGCCACATCAGTGCCGTCATGGGCCCAGGTGAACGTCCACGTGCCCGGTACCACGGCCGGCGCCAATACACGACCTGAAGTAGACCGCCGTTGACTTAAAATCCTGCCGTATGCTATATGCATACAGCATATGCCAACCACCTCAAGACCTGTTGAATACGCCGCAATGCGGCGGGCATCCCATCGACAATGGACTCTGAAGCCTCAGGACCTCGTCGTTGCTCTGAAATTGCATCTACTAGGGGCCGAGCGGGTGAGTTTCGCTGTCTTGGGGAAGGCGCTCAGACTTTCACCGTTCGAAGCGCACGCCGCCACGCAGCGCCTTATCGCGGCCAGACTAGTGGCTACGCTGGATGGGCAAGTGATGCCCATCCTCCCCTCGCTTCGCTGCTTTTTGCTGAACGGCGCCCCCTTTGCTTACCCGGCAGTCCGAGGCGAAATCACGGTCGGTATGCCCACCGCCCATGCTGCCCCTCCGCTTAACTCACTGCTAGTCATAGGCAACGAACTACCTCCTGTATGGCCAGACCCGGAGGGGAGGCAACGTGGAGGCTCCGTCATGCCACTCTACCCCCGGGCTACCGAGGCCGCTCGATCGGACACGCGCTTATACGCAATGCTAGCGCTATTCGATGCACTTCGAATTGGTCAGGCGCGTGAGCGCGCGCTAGCAATAGAACATCTCGAGATGCTTCTGCAATGAATATGCGTGACTTGGGTGCCGACGCCAACCGGGTGTTGCTGCTCGACACTGTCATACGTCTCGGCGCGCTCGCGGAAAAATTCGTGTTCGTGGGCGGATGCGCCACTGGCTTACTGGTAACCAGCGTTCGTTCACAGACCGTTCGTATGACAATTGATGTAGATGTTGTCACGCAAGTCGCAACACTCGGCGACTATTACACCATTTCAGCGGAACTTGAAAAGAAGGGTTTTCGTCAATCGCGCAGTGAAGACGCCCCTCTCTGCCGGTGGATTGCGGATGGCCTGCAGTTAGATGTAGTACCCACTGACCCGACAATTCTCGGCTTCAGCAATCGATGGTACTCAGTGGCTGCGGAGACCGCACAACCCTTCGAGCTCAACTCGGAGCAGCGAATTCGCTTGATAACTGCACCGCTCTTTCTTGCCACCAAGCTCGATGCCTTTTCTGACCGTGGCCGCGGTGACTTTTGGGCGAGCCATGACCTAGAGGATTTGGTGACCGTCGTGGATGGACGACCGGAGCTCGAGGAAGAAGTTCACTCAGCGCCGCTCGCTGTGCGCAATTATTTGAGTGAGTCGATGGCAAATCTCATGTCAAATTCAAGTTTCGTTCTTGCACTCGCCGGGCACTTGCCAACTGACGCAGGCAGTCAGGCCAGAGTGCCGATGTTGCGGCGCAGACTCCTGACATTAGCAAGATTGGAATAGAACCGCAGCGTAACGGCTGCGCGGCAACTCATCTGCCGGCTAAAAGCCGCTCCACCGCCAGCGCATCCGCTTCGGTGTCCACACCCGGGCCGGGCGCTTCCACTGCAACCGCCACGGCAATGGCCAGGCCATTTTCCATGGCGCGCAGTTGCTCCAAACGCTCTGCGGTTTCCAGCGGCGAAGGGGCCCACGCGGCCAACTGTCGCAAGGCACCCACGCGGTAGGCGTACAGCCCCACATGCCGCAAGGCCGCCCCGAAGCTAGTCTGGCTGCCAAAACCAGCCGGTGCGGTATCGCGCGGCCATGGAATGGGCGCGCGACTGAAGTACAGCGCACGCCCATTGGCAGCGGCCACCACCTTCACGGCATTCGGGTCCATGAATTCGTGAAGGCTGCAGATGGGCGTGGCGAGCGTGGCAATGGCGGCGCCGGCGTCCGCCACCAGCAACTGCGCCGCTTGCGCCACATTTGCGGGAGGCAGGAGAGGCTCGTCACCTTGCACGTTCACGACTATCTGTTCATCGTTCCAGCCGCATAGCGCCGCTACTTCCGCCAACCGGTCCGTTCCGGAAGGGTGGTTCGGGTCTGTCATGAGCACCGGCGCACCAAAGGCCAGACAGGCTTGCACCACCCGGTCGTCATCGGTGGCCACAATCACTTCAGCCGCACCTGAAGCGCAGGCACGTTCGTAAACATGCTGCACCATCGGCTTGCCGGCCAGCATACGCAGCGGCTTGCCTGGTAAACGCGTGGAAGGATAGCGGGCGGGAATAACGACGCGGAAGGTCATGGCGGTGTTCAATCCTTTAGCGCAGGCCTGCAAATGCAAGCTTCAAATACAGCCTGCAAATCCGACATTCAACTCAGGCCTTCAGCCACGGGTCGTCGCTGGCCAGCACCTTGGCCTCTTCTTCCAGCATCACGGGAATGCCGTCGCGGATGGGAAAGGCCAGCCGGTCCGCACGACACACCAGCACCGCGGGTTCGCGCAGGAAATGCAGGGGCCCCTTGCAAGCCGGGCACGCCAGAACATCAAGCAACTTGGTATCCATGGTTCCTCTCCATCAACACCGGGCCGAAAACGGACCCAGTTCAACGTCGCACTTCGAAGTCACTCCAGCGCAGACAGCGCCGCGCGGAGCAGGCGTTCGCCCTCCCCCGGTGCGAACGCCACGACGGCCTCTACTCGCCACCAGTTCGGCGCAGCAAACGCCGCACACTTTACGGCATCTTTCGCGGTCATCAGCAGCGGCATGCCGGCGAAGGGCGCGAGGTCCGCCGCCGTGAACGCGTGGTGGTCCGCAAAGCCGCAGGTTTGGCGCAACCCCGCGCCGGCCGCCTGTAGTGCATGGAAAAACCGCTCCGGATGCCCGATGCCCGCTACTGCCACGGTATCCGTGAACGACGCGAGGGACCGGGATTCACCGGTAACTAAATTGACAGCCACCTGTGGCTGCACGGCGAAATGCAGCGCCGTGGCAGTGCTGGCCCACGCAGGCACAGCGGCCGTAGCCAACAGTGCCGCAGGCGCCGCCCCATGATTGAACAACACCACCTGCGCCGGACCAACAAAGCCCGGTAGTTCGCGAAGCGGCCCCGCGGGCAGACAACGGCCGTTGCCCAAAGGCGCGGCGCGGGTGGCATCCACCACGATCACTTCGAGGCACCGCGGCAGGGCGTGGTGCTGCAGACCGTCGTCCGCCAGCACCACGTCTACATCGCCAGCCAGCAACCCGACAGCCGCTACGCGGTCCTGCCCCACCGCTACCGGACAGCCGATAGTAGCCGCAAGCCACGCAGGCTCATCGCCTACCAGTACGGCGCTATCGCCGGGCACCACACGCCGCGCACTAGCGGCACTGCGGCCATAGCCGCGCGACACCACGCCCACGCGCTTGCCCTGCGCGCGCAGTTGCGCCGCGAGCCAAGCCACGACCGGCGTTTTGCCGGTACCGCCTACGGTGAGATTGCCCACGACGATGACGGGTGGCAACGCGGTTGTACCGAGCGCCAGATGCCCTGCTGCAGGAGCCTCGCGGTTAGCTAACTGAGTGGCCAACACCTGCGCCCGTTGCCGCCGCCTTTGCGCAACCAACGCCACCAACCAACCCAGCGGCGCCAGCGCGGCAGTAAAACATCGCTGCGCCAAAGTGCGCGTAGCACCGTCGTACCAGGCGCCCAGCACCCAGACTTCCAGCGCGCGCTTGGTGGGCAGCAGGCTCACGCGTCGAAGCGCATCCGGTGGAGCGCCGCATAAGCGCCACCGCGCGCGAGCAGTTCCGCATGCGTGCCTTGCTCCAGGCAACGGCCTTCGTCCACCACCACGATCAGGTCCGCATGTTCGATGGTGGACAAGCGATGTGCAATGACCAGGGTGGTACGGCCGCGCTTCAGTTGTTCCAGCGCTTCTTGAATGATGTGTTCCGACTCAGTGTCTAGCGCACTGGTGGCTTCATCCAAAATGAGCACAGGCGCGTTCTTCAGCAGCGCACGCGCAATGGCTATGCGCTGCTTTTGCCCGCCTGACAGCAAGGCTCCGCGGTCGCCCACAGGGGAATCCAGACCTTGCGGCAGTGCTTCGGCGAACTCCAGCACGTGCGCGGCACGGGCCGCAGCACGCACCTGTTCGTCGGTCGCATCGGTCGTACTGTAGATGATGTTTTCGCGAATAGAACCGTTCACCAGAATGACATCCTGGCTGACGAGACTGACGTTGTTGCGCAGTGCCACGCGCGAATACTCGCGAACGTCATGGCCATCCAGCAGCACGGCACCGGGCTCTGGGTCGTGGAAGCGCGGCAGCATGCCCACGAGCGTGGTCTTGCCACCGCCCGAACGACCAACGATGGCGACTGTTTGTCCGGCATGCGCCTGGAACGAAACGCCCTTCAACACCTCGCCCTTGTCGGCGTCGTAGGTGAAGCGCACATCGCGGAATTCCACCTCGCCGACAGCGCGCACCAAGGGCCGTGTGCCGCCGCGGTCCTCGATGGGCGTGTCGAGCATCTCAAAGACGCTAGCGCCAGCGGCAATGCCCTGCTGCAGCGGCCCGAACACCTGCACCAAACGACGCAGCGGCGCTGTAATCATCATGAGGCCCGTGAGGAACGACATGAATGCACCTACCGTCATTTCGTTCTTCAGCACGCCGCGGATAGCGACATACAGCACACCCGACAAAGCGATAGCGGTGATGAACTGCACGGTGGGGTTACTGAATGAACGCGCCTGAATAAGCTTCATATTCTGGAAGCGGTTACGTTCGTTCACTTCGGCGAACTGCGCCGCCTGATGCTCCTGCGCGTTGAACACCTTCACCAAGCGGTGACCATCAATGGCTTCCTTGGCGACGCGCGTAACATCGCCCATGGAGCCCTGAATACGCGTGCTGTACCGACGGAACGCACGGTTCACGATGCGGATGAGCGTGGCGATGACCGGCGAAATGAGGAAAGCGAATGCCGCCAACCGCCAGTTCAGCCAGAAGATGTAGCACAGCAACCCGATGATGGTTAGCGTGTCACGGATGAACACCGTGACAGCATTCGTGGCGGCTTCCGCCACCAACTCCGTGTTGAACGTCAGCCGCGACAGCAGCGACCCGCCGGTCTCACGGTCGTAATAAGCCGTGGGCAGGTCCAAGTAGTGGCGAAACAAATCGCCACGCAGCTTCTGGATGACCTTGCGGCCAACATAACCGGGCGCGTAGCTGGACAAATAGTCGCCAATGCCGCGTACCGCGAACAGCACAATGAGCCCGCCGGGCACAATGAGCAAGGTGGTGGGGTCTTGCTCGACAAAAGCACCATCCAGAAACTTCTTCACCCACCACGCCATGGCCGTGTCCACACTGGCGAACAGCGCCATGCCGAACACACCAAGCGCGAACATGGCCCAGTGCGGGCGCGCATAGCCCAGCAAACGTTTCCACACCAGCATGGGCTTGTCCGCCAATGCGAAGTTGGTGACCGGAATGGGAATCTCGCCGGGGCGTGCCATGGTTCAGTTCTCCCCGTCGTTCACAGTGGCGATATTCACTTGGGTGAAGCCCGCCTTGCCCGCCACATCCATCGCCATGACCACGGACTGGTGAGTGGCCCGTCCATCCGCACGTACCGTCACTGGTCGTTTACCCGCACCACCACCGGCCTTCACCAAACCGTCGAGTGCTGCCCGCAAAGTAGCCGGCGTAGCATTGGCCAGCACGCGGTCATTCACGCTGTAGCTGCCATCCGCCGTGATGGCGATGACCACGGCGTCTGCCGCCTGCCGTTCGGGCACCGCGCTCGAGCCCGGCAACTGCAGGCGCAGCCGTCCGTCCACCGTGAAGCTGGTGCTGACCATGAAGAAGATGACCAGCAGCAACACCACATCGATGAGCGAGGTGAGATTGATTTCGGGTTCTTCGGTGCGGCGCGGTTGGAAGCGCATAGGTTAGCTTGCAGCGCGCGGGGCAGCCGCAGGGGCTGGATTAACCGACCCACCGCCGGCAGGCCCGGTTGGCGTAGCACCTGGGACGAACCGCCCCGTGTTGCCACTAGCGATAAAGGCCTGTTCAGCGCGCGCTTGAACATCCAGTGCCTGCACCAGACGTAACGCTTCCTGCTCCATACCGACGACCAGCGAATCCACGCGGCCGCGCAGATAGCGGTAGCCCATGAGCGAGGGAATGGCCACCAGCAAACCGGCCGCAGTGGTAATGAGCGCCTCGCCAATACCACCGGCCAGCGCGCGTGGGTCGCCCACGCCTTGCGCAGTGATGGCATTGAACGCTGCAATGATGCCGGTGACCGTACCGAGCAAACCCAACAACGGCGACACGGCAGCGATGGTGCCCAACGCGTTCAGGTAGCGCTCGAGTTCATGCGCCACATGGCGGCCAGTGTCCTCGATGGACTCCTTGATGATTTCCCGCGAGCGGTGGCGGTTAGACAGGCCCGCCGCCAGCACCCGGCCCAGCGGGGAATTCTGGGCGAGCGAGGTGACATGCTTGTCCGCCAACTGCTTCGCCTCAATGAGCTTCCACACCTTGTTGGCCAAATCCGGCGGCAGCACGCGGTGTTCCTGCAGGCTCCAAAAACGCTCCGCCATGATGGCGACGGCCACGATAGAGCACAGCAGGATGGGCCACATGACGGGGCCACCGGTCTTGAAGATTTCCCACATGAGGCGGGGGCGCTCCTGCGCTGGGGTTCAGACAAGGCGAGATTGTACCGCGAACGTCTGCCACGCCCCGCAACCTCGCTGCACAACTGCCCCCTACGGAAAAGCGACAGGTGCCGCAGGCCGCCACCATCGCGGCGCCAAACGGCGCGATGGCAAGACTTGCAGCGCCCCGCTGGGCTGCACTTGAAACTGCACGGCACCCTCCTCGGCCGTGACCCAAACCTCTCTGCCGGCGTCCCGCCAGCCAGCGCGCACCGCAGGCTTGGGGAACCCCCAGCGGTTGCGGTACCCCGCCGAGACCACTGCGTGCCCGCCCTCCACCACCCGCGTTGCCGCGCGCAAAGCCTCACCAGAAGCCGTGGCGCTGCCATGATGGGCCACCAGCACGATATCGATGGGCAACGGCCCTGCAGCGATGAGCTGGTCTTCAATGCGCCGTGGAATGTCTGCCAGCAACAGGGCCGCCCGTCCCGCCGCCCGTACCAGCAGCACACAGGAGCCCGAGTTATCGTCGCGCTCGGCTGCCGGGCCGGGGTGCAGGAAGGTGAACTCCACGCCATCGAGCCGCCATTGCAGCCCGGCACGGCACGGGTGCCGACCATGCGCCGCGGCGCCGCCATCGCCTCCCCACCAGACGGCAGCCTTGGGGAAGCGCTGCAGCACCTGCCCGAGGCCCGCCGAGTGGTCTGCGTCCGCGTGGCTCACCACCACCGCCGCCACCGCATGCCAACCGCTGGCGCGCAAGAACGGAACTACCACCCGTCCGCCCGCATCGGCCTCCGGGCCATACGCGGGACCGGGGTCGAACACGAGCGCATGGTGGGCGGTTTCAATGACCGCGGCGCTGCCCTGCCCGACGTCCAGCACCTGCAAATGGAAGCCACCCTCGGCCGGCCGTGGCGCCGGCCAAAGCAGAACGACAGCACAGGAGACGGCCGCGACCGCTCGTGCCCGCCGCGACAGCAGCGGTGAGCACGCCAAAAGTGCCGTAGCCAACGCCACGACCGTTGCCAACACACCCGGCGCCGCGGGAGACCAGTGAACGCCGGGCAGCGCCGAGCACCACTGCAACGCAACCACGCAAGCGCCGAGCGCAGTGGCGACGCCTTGAACCCACCCTGCCATAGCGAGTGGTGCCACAGCCACACCAGCCGTGGCTAACAGCACGGCCGGCACCAAACCCACCGAAAACAACGGAATGGCAATGGCATTCACCGGCAAACTCACCCAAGCCGGCAAGCCGACGGAAGCGGCCAACAGGGGCGCGAGCACCAGCGTGACTACCCATTGGGCGGTGAGGAACGGGCCCGCATGAGTTACCACGCGCCGCCAGGTAGCGGACGTGGGTACGGCAGTAGGTGCCATGAAGTGCGTTGCCACTACCGGGCGCCCAGCGTCGGACCACACTAGGGCACCCACCGCGCCGAAGGACAACCAGAACCCCAAAGACGCTGCGGCAAACGGGTCCAGCCACAGCGCACCCACCAAGGCGACACCCCAGGCATCGGCAATGCCGGCATGGCGCCGCAAGCGCACCACCGTAAGCGCCAAAGCCAACATCCACACTGTCCGCAAGGCCGGCAAGTTGCCTCCGGCCAGAAGTGCATAGGCGAAAGCCGCCAGCACGGCGAGCAGTGCGGACCCGGCACCCAGCCCAGCCGCCGGTGCGAGTTGCCCTCGCCCCTTCACGGAACGTACGGCCACCAAGACCAACCACGCGAACAGGGTGACATGCAGCCCGGAGATAGCCACCAGATGCGAGATGCCAGTGACCGAGAAGACCCGCCATTGGGCGTCGGGCACTTCGTCCTGCAAGCCCAGCGCGAGCGCGAGTAGCAAGCCCATCCCGGTCTGCGCCAGTGACGGCGGCGAGGCTGGCGGCAAGGCTGGCGGCAAGGCTGGCGATGTTGCCTGCGACGATGCTGAGGATGGCACCAAAGACGTCGGCGGCTGCACTGCCGCCGCCAACCGCCGTGCGAGCAGTGCGCGGACATCGTCTACCGGCTGTCGCCAGCGCTCGAAACCTTTGAGGCAGCCGGAACCCGCCAGCCGCTGCGCCTCTCGTACAGTACCGGTAGCATCGACGCCGGCCTGCAGCAGCGCCAACGCATAGTCGCCGGAGCCCGGGTTCACCAGCCCGCGCGGTGCCCGCAACTTCGCCGTGAACTCCCAGCGCTCACCGCCTTGTGGCGTTTCCAGCGAACGGTACCAACTAAGCCGCAGCCGCCGCGCCGGCGCCGCGCCCTGCAACTGCACCAACTCGAAACGCACGCGACCGGGCGACACCTGCGGTACACCAACGACGCAACCGCTGAACGTGACCACCGCCGATTCCTGCGCGACCGGCCAGCGGTGCGCCAAGGCGTCGTGGCCGGCTACCACGAACGAAGCACCACCAGCGGCAACACCAGCCAGCGTGGCGAGCACCACCGCACACCACCACACGCCACGCAACCGAGCCAATACGGCTGCAACAGCCAGCAGCGCGCACAGCAGTACGAGCACAGTGCCGCCAAGGGCGCTTAGCCCATACGGCCCATGCAAACCCGGCAGCCAAAAGGGCCACTGTGGCAATGCAGCCCACTGCAAACCTGCAGCTGAAACTGCGGCCCAACCCAAGGCAAAAGGAATCCATGGCATGCCCGCAGCGTGGCAGCGGCGCGCTCAACAAGGCAGCGCCATTCCGAGTGTGTTCGCGCAAATTTGCGCCGTTCCGCTGGCGCGACCGCGCATTAATGCACGAAGCGTGGCCTCTCAGACCATCTCGACGAGACGCCCGTCCAGCAACGTGACGCGGCGCTCCATGCGTGCTGCGAGGCGCTCATCGTGCGTCACCACCACCAAGCTGGTACCAAACTCCACATTCAGCTCCAGCATCAAGGCAAACACGGCCTCGGCGTTGCGACCATCCCAGTTGCCAGTCGGTTCGTCCGCCAACAGCAGTGCTGGACGAGTCACCAAGGCCCGCGCCACCGCGGCGCGCTGGCGCTCACCGCCGGACAACTCTGCCGGCCGATGCTGCAGGCGTGGTCCGAGCCCTACTCGCTCCAACAGGGCGCGCGCCGTTGCCATCGCCTCGCTGGACGGCACGCGCCGGATGAGCAACGGCATGGCCACATTCTCGAGCGCCGAAAACTCCGGCAGCAAGTGGTGGAACTGGTAGACGAAGCCCACCGCGCGGTTCCGCAGCTCACCGCGCGCCGCTTCACCCAACTGCGTCATGGCCTCGCCGGCAATATGTACTTCGCCCTGCGTAGGCAGGTCCAGCCCGCCCAACACCTGCAACAACGTCGTCTTGCCGGAACCTGAAGCACCGACCACGGCCACGCGTTCGCCGCGCTGCACAGTGAAGTTCACGCCATCCAACACCCGCAGCATCGAAGGGCCCGAACGGAACTCCTTCACGATGCCCTGAGCCTGCAGTACGGGAACGGGGGAAGTCATGCGGTTACTCCTGGCGCAAAGCTTGCGCGGGGGCAAGACGCGAAGCGCGCCACGCCGGATACAGTGTCGAAAGCGTCGCCAATGCCAAGGCGACCAAGGCCACGGACAACACCTCGCCGGGAATGATGCGCGACGGCAAATCGCCGATGAGATACACGCGGCCATCCACGAGCGTGGTGCCCAGCAGCCATTCCAGCCCATGCACGATGGCGCCAATGTTCCACGCTAGCAGCACGCCGCACAGCACCCCGGCGGCCGTGCCCATGGCACCCAGCGCGAAACCATGCAGCATGAAGGTCCGCAACACGGCAGCCGGCGTGGCGCCTAGCGTGCGCAAGATCGCAATGTCGTTGCCCTTTTCCTTCACCACCATCACCAGCGTGGCAACGATATTGAAAGCCGCCACACCCACTACCAGCAGCAAGATGACGAAGAGGATGCCCTTGGTCACTTGAATGGAACGGAAGAAATTGGCGTGCTTGCGGGACCAATCGCTAACGTAAACACCACCACCCAGCGCCACGGCCACTTCGTGAACGCGGCTGCCCGCTTGGAACGGGTCGTCCAGTGCCAAGCGCAGGCCAGTCACGGCATCGCCCAATTGGTAAAGGCGCGCTGCATCCTGCAAGTTCAGCAGCACCAAGCCGCGGTCGTATTCATACATGCCGACATCGAAGATGCCGGCGACGGTCAAGCGTCGCAGTCGCGGCACCACGCCAGCCGGCGTTGCCGTCCCGCGCGGCACTACCAACACCACGCGGTCACCCACCTTCACCTGCAGTTCTTCGGCCAACTGCTTGCCAAGCACCACGCGCCAAGCGCCCGGTTGCAGTGCGGCTAGCGAACCGGCAGTGAGATGCTCACCCAGCGAACCCACCGTGACTTCAGCCGCGGGATCAATGCCCCGCACCACAGTGCCGAGCGGACCCGCCCCCCCTGCCTGCGGCGTTGCACTGGCCAGCAGGCCTTGGTCTTCCACATAGGGCGCCACCGCCACCACACCCTGAACCGAGCGGGCTTGCAGCAACTGTTGGCGCCAATCTGACAGGTGACCTTCCAGCCCACTGATGGTGGCGTGCGAAGCGACGCCCAAAATGCGTGTGCGCAGTTCCTGCTCGAAGCCGTTCATGACGGACAGCACCACAATGAGCACGGCCACGCCAAGCGCAATGCCGCCGAGTGCCACCATCGAGATGAACGACAGGAAGCCACCGCCACCCAAAGAGCGCCGTGCCAACCGCCATTCGTAAGAGAAGCCGTTCATTCGTAGCGTAGCGCCACAGCAGGCGGCGTGGCCGCGGCACGCCGTGCCGGATAGAGCGTGGCCAGCCAAGTGAGCGTGAACGCGGCTACGGCAATGGCAACCACGTCCGTCCAACGCGGGTCGGAAGGGATAGCGGTTTCGTAATAGACCGCGGCGTCGAACACTTGGAACCCGAAGGCCTGTTCAAGCGCCGGAACGATGACATCTACATTGCCGGCCAGTAGCAGGCCGAAGACCACGCCCAATGCTGCCCCGGCCCAACCGATAACCAAACCCTGCACCATGAACACCTGTAGTACTGCCCGTGGACTGAGGCCCAGCGTGCGCAAAATAGCGATGTCCGTGCGCTTGGCACGCACCACCATGACCAGCATGGCCACGATGTTGAAAGCGGCGATGCCTACGACCAACAGCAAGATGGCGGTGACCATCAGCTTCTCGACACGAATCGCCCGGAAATACGTGGCATTGTCGTCGGTCCAGTCCCGCACACGCACAGCAGGTCCCGCAGCACGCTGCAAGGCACCACGCAGGCCCGGGACGGCGAGTGGGTCTGGCAGGCTCAGCCGCAGCCCGGCCGGACGCACCTCCCCTTCACCACCCGTCAACCCCCAGGCATCCTCCAAATGCACCAAGGCCAGCCCTGCGTCGTGATCGGCGATACCCGCTTCGAACACGCCCGCGACGGTGAAGCTGCGCAACTGGGGGGTAAGTTCCAGCGCACCATTGACTTTGCCGGGAACCAGCGCGGTGACCGTGCCACCCACCTGCACGCCGAGTTGGTCTGCCAAAGCAACGCCGAGAATGATGCGGTCCAGCCCAGGCTGCAGCAGGTCCAATCGGCCTTCAATGAGGGTGCGAGCCGCCGCTGAAACCGTGGCCTCGCGCGCCGGGTCAATGCCACGCACGAGGGCGCCAGTCATCTCGGCGCCATTCGACAACAAGGCCTGTTGATCGATGAAGGGAGCTGCCCCCCTTACCGGCAAGCCGGCCACCCGCAGCCGGTCCACCACGGGCAGCCAGCCTGCGGCTGTGGGAGCCGCAGTGCCCGGCGCCGCCGTCAGGGTGACTGGGGCGCCCATGGCGAGCAGGCGCCCGCGCAACTCCCCTTCGAACCCGTTCATGACCGACAGAATGGTGATGAGCGCAGCGACACCGACGCACACACCCGCCAGCGACAGCCAACTACTGAATGACACGAAAAAGCCCGCTTCGCGCGAACGCACATAGCGCAGACCAATAAGCAACGGGAGGAAGCGGGAAGCCATCCCGCTATTGTGCGGGACGCTCAACCGGCAGGCAAAGCGCGCCGCCGGCGGCGGACGAACCACCAGCCGCCCAACAGCAGCAAGACGACAGCCAGCGTGCCGGGAAGCGCCCGTTTGGTCGCCGGCCAGTACACGTTGAGCAGCGAGTTAATCATCACTTGGCTGATAGCGTCGTAACCGGCAGGCATAGGCAACACGCCATTCGCTTGCGCATAAGCTGCGTAATCCGCCTGCATTGCGACAAATGCCTCAGGCATAGCGTCGGCCAAATCACGGGTTTCGCCGGGGTCCGCGACCACGTCATACAAATGCCAGCGGCCATCTCCCACCGGAGGCATCACCTTGCTGAGTTTGTAGCGCCCTTTGTACAGCCCGGCGTTACCGGAAAGTTCGAAGCCTACCGGCTCGTCGTCTGGATAGACCTGCTGCGCCTTGCCCTGCAACACGGGCAGCAAACTGCGCCCGGTCACGGGCTCCACTGGCTGCCCTTGCCACTGCGACACCGACACCGGTAACTGCGCCAATTCGAGCAAAGTGGGCGCCAGATCCATCACCCGCGTGAAGGCGGGCTGCACGCTACCGGCGGCCACGCCGGGCACGCCCGCGATGACTAATGGCACGCGGATGCCACCCTCGCTACTGTAGAACTTGTAGCCAGCCAAGGGGCCCGCAGCCGCCGTGGCCCAACCCGGCCCGATGACACCATAGGTTCCCTTTTCACCCAGGCGCGCCGCATCCCGCGAGTAGTTCATCTGCAGCCACAAACGGCCCGAAATGGTGGCGTACGGGTCCGAGCCTTCGGGTCCGTTGTCCGAAAGAAACACGAAGACGGTGTTGTCGAGTTGGCCCGCGGCACGCAAGTAGTCCACCAAGCGCCCGACATGGAAGTCCATCGCCTCCGCCATGCCGGCATAGACCTCCATGTTGCGTGCTGCGAATTGTTGGTCAGCAGCAGACAAAGCGTCCCAAACCGGCGCGGTGGGCGTCTGCCCCATGGCGACATCGGCCGGCAGCACGCCTAGGGCCGCAGCGCGCTTCGCACGCTCTGCGCGGATCGCTTCCCAACCGGTTGCGTAGCGCCCGCGGTAACGGTCACGGAAGGCGGCTGGAGCCTGCACGGGTAGATGGTTGGCTTGGAAGCCGACGTAGGCAAAGAAAGGCTGCTGCGCTTGCGGCGTGCCAACTGCGCCCTGCAAATAACCGAGCATGCGGTCGATGAAGAACTCCGAAGAGTAATAGTTCTCCGGCATTGGGGCCGGCCGCCCATCTTCGTACCAATTCACCCGATCCGTCAGGGCAAGGTAACGCTGCCCCGTTTCCCAGTTGTCGGAGCCGCTGTCCGCCTGAATGAGCGAACGGTCGAAGCCGCGCGCCGAAGGCAAGTTGTAGCTTTCATGCCCCACATGCCACTTGCCCGTGGCATAGGTGCGGTAGCCCGCCGCCTGCAGGCGGCTCGCCACCGTCACCACGTTGCGGTCGAGCACCGTGAGGTAGCCGGGGCGTCCCAAGTGTTCCCGCGGGATGGTCTCCCGCATGTTGCCTACGCCATTGCGATGGTTGTCCACGCCGGTGAGCAACATGGCGCGAGTGGGTGAGCAGGAAGCGGAGACGTGGAAGTTGCTGAAGCGCACACCTCGACGCGCCAAGGCGTCGATATTCGGCGTGGCCATCTCGCCACCGAACGCGCCCACATCCGTGAAGCCCCAGTCGTCCGCGACCAGCACGACGATGTTGGGGCGCGTTGGCGACGCCGCGTTTGGGGTTGGCGACGCCTTGACGGGCGCCGCAGTAGCGAGCGATGCGGTGCCGAGCAGGCTCGCTACCAACAAGCACACTGGCCATAACCGCCCCACAGACCGCGGCCATGCCCGTCGCCAGGCGAGCATACCCATACGCTGTAAACGCCTCATGCCGCGCGCGCCGTGGCCACACGCAGTCCAGCGCGCTCGATGCGCGGAAACTGCAAATTCACGACGGCACTACCACCGTGGTCCGCCAGCCAAGTGCGAACGCGCTCCTGCTCGGCAGCCGGCAGGGCCCCCAGACAGTCCTGCACGCGCTGAAGCATCCACAGCACGTAAGTTAGGGCCGCACGCTGAAAAGGCTTGCCGTCCATCTGGAACTCCACCGGCGCCAGCCCCCGTGGCCACTTCACGCCGGGTGCGGGGCGCGGCGTCAAGGCATTCATCTGGCAAGCAACGCCGCTGCACCAGCCGAGGAATTCACTGAACACGGCTTCCAAAATCGGCAGCAAGGTGGGCGCTATCGCGTCGTCTGCCAGAAAGGCACCTTCAGGCTTCGCAGCCAACTGCATGCGCTCCAGCCAGCGGCGCACATGGGCGTGCTGCGCCACCAGATGGTCGCGGGGCCATGGGTCGCGGGCCAAGTGGCCATAAAACGGCCCCACCAGCGCGAAGTCCGCACGACATGGCCGGCCGCCCAACAAGAACTCGTGCTGAGCGAAGTGCGCATCCAACCGCTCGAGCATGCGGCGCGTCCAGCTTTCAATAGTGGCGTACTGCCCCGGCACGATGCCCAACATCGGCAAATGCGCGCGCATGGCATCGCGTGCCTTCCCCGCTGCCAAGTTCTGCAGAAAGCGCGGCGCCCAAGGGAGCAGCCCACTCCCGGCCTCGCGGCGGAACAAGTCCCAGTTCGCTTCAGGGTAAGTCCAACGGGTGTGCATGGCCGAAGGAATCCAGAACTCGTCCGCCCAAGCCTCGAGCAGCAAATCCAGCACTTGCTGCAGGGGACCCTTCGGCTGAATGGAGGGCTCCGGGAACCGCGCTTCGAGCCGGTCGATGATGTCGCTGGTGTCCTGCCACCACTCGCCTTCAGGCGTCACGAGCACCGGCATGACGGCCGCACGGGTACGGCGCGGCGCTTCGCGCGCGTATTGCCAAAAAGTGATGGGCCGCTCTACAAAAGGGATGCCCTTATACAGCAGATGGCTCCGCGTCTTGCCGGTGAAGTACGACAACTGCCAACCGAGCAGGACGAAAGGCTTAGGCATTCAGCAGTACCAGCCGAGTGAGTTGTCGGATATTACCCGGGACCGCTTTGGTTTACGATTGGGTTAGCCCGTATCGTCCATGACTGGCCCGAACAACACAAGATAGCGCAAGCGCATCCGGGGATATCGATGGAACCTTCACTGCCACCGTTACCAGAGCGCGTCCTCCGCACACCCGAGGAATGCTTCGCGGCCCTGCCCGACTTCCCCTATGCGCCGCACTACACGGAAGTGGGTGGCCTGCGCATCGCCCACATCGATGAAGGCCCGCGCGATGCGCCGCCCGTGCTGCTCATGCATGGCGAACCCACGTGGTCGTTCTTGTACCGGCACTTCATCCCCGTGCTCGTGGCCGCCGGCCATCGCGTCGTGGTACCAGACCTCGTGGGTTGTGGCCGTTCCGACAAACCCGCACGTCAGAAGGACTACAGCTACGCCCGCCATGTCGCGTGGATGAACGCGTGGTTGGAAGCGAACGACCTGCGCGACATCACCTTGTTCTGCCAGGACTGGGGCTCGCTCATTGGCCTGCGCATGGCCACAGCACAGCCGGACCGCTTCGCACGCCTGATTGTGGGTAATGGTGGCCTGCCCACGGGCGAAGGCCGCGTACCCCGCGCCTTTTTCATCTGGAAGAATTTCGCGCGCTGGAGCCCGTGGTTTCCCATCGGCCGCATCGTCAACACCGGCTGCGTGAAAGACCTCTCGCCAGCCGAACTGGCGGCTTACAACGCGCCCTTCCCGTCTCGCGCCTATACCGCGGCCGTGCGGAGCTTCCCAGGCTTCGTGCCCGTCTCCCTGCAAGACCCGGAGCGCGCCGCGAACGTGGCTGCTTGGGAAGTGCTGCAACAGTGGCAGAAGCCGTTTCTTACGCTGTTCAGCAGCCGGGACCCCATCACGCGCGGGGTGGAAAAAGTCTTCCAACGGCAGGTGCCCGGGGCCACGGGGCAGCCTCACGACATTGTGCGAAAAGCGGGACACTTCCTACAGGAAGACTGCGGACCGGAACTGGCGCGACGCATTGACGCGTTCATTCAGGCCACGCCGGTGGGGCCTGCTGCTTGAGCCAAGCAGCCACTTGGTTCACGCGGGCGGTTACCAGCCCGCGGTTAAGGCGCTGGCAACAGCGCTGGCAGGCTTGGCTGCACCCACACGAACTGCACTACTTTCATGAAGAAGGCGACCCGTACAGCTTGCTGACTGCCAGCGTGCTGCCCGGCTTGCGTGCGCACTACGCCGTGGACCTTCACGAGCATCGCGTACCGCCGCCACCCGCCGCGCTGGCGCCAGACCGCGAACGGCTCCGCGCTTGGGCCCTGCGCGATGCCGAACACTGGCGCCAAGTAACCAGCTGTCTGCCGGAGCCCATTACCGTTGACACCACAACTGCCAGCGACTTCTCCGCAACGCCCACGCGCGAAGAACTGCGCGGCGAACAGGAACGCGTCAAGCGTCGTGGCTTTCTGGGTGCCAGTTTCTGGTTTCGTGGCGAATGGTTCTGGGGCTTGGACCGCCTACCCTTGCTGCTGCGGCGGCT
>CALPVO020000006.1 GCA_943327025.2 Janthinobacterium lividum | reverse complement strand
TAGGTCGTGCTCCGCGCCATGGCCAAACGCGAAGGCCGCGGTACGCAGGCCCAGCGCGCGCAGCACGGCTTCGTGGGCAACCCGGCCCAAAGCGAGGATGGCACCGCCAGACGGCACCGCGGCGAGGTCGTGCGCGAGAAAGCCATTGCACGTGTGCATCTCTATGGGCAATGGCTTGTTGGCTGGCGGCAGACACCGAACTGCATTCGTAATGCGGCAATCGCGCAGTTGCAAACCGTCATCGCGGCTCAAAGACTCGGCGCGGTCCGAAAAGCCGGCGGCAAAAAGGGCTTGGTAAAGGAGCAAGCCGGCGTGGTCACCCGTGAACGGCCGCCCCGTGCGATTGGCGCCGTGCATACCAGGCGCCAGCCCCACCACCAACAGGCCGGGCTGGGCAACTCCAAAGGCTGGCACCGGCGCGGCGTGATAGTCGGCGTGTTTGGCGCGCACCTCGTCCAGAAACGAGGCCAGTCGCGGACAGCGACGGCAAGCGGGGTCGAAAGCTTCAACCATGCTGGTGCGGCAGCAAGAGATGGGCGTAGCGCATGCCGCCAGTATAGCGACCGGCGGCATGGACGCCTTGGTGCGCGATGCAGTTGCGTGTCCTACCGCCACTAAGCAGGCAGGACACGCCACCGCTGGTCCCTACTAATCGGCCTCTAGTCGGCCGGTCATCAGGACCTCACCGACCGGTCGATAACCGGTCGTTGGGCGATCAGTGAAACTGACCCTCTTCCGTGGAGCCCTTCATCGCGGTGGTCGAAGACGTGCCACCCGTGCACACCTGCGTCACCTCGTCGAAGTAGCCGGCGCCCACTTCCCGCTGGTGGCGGGTGGCGGTGTAGCCGATTGCCTCGGCGGCGAACTCCGCCTCCTGCAGCTCAACGTAAGCCGACATCTGGCTCGCCTTGTAGCCCTTGGCCAACTGGAACATGCTGAAGTTCAGTGCATGGAAGCCGGCCAGCGTGATGAACTGGAACTTGTAGCCCATGGCGCCCAGTTCGCGCTGGAACTTGGCGATGGTCGCGTCGTCCAGCTTCTTGCGCCAGTTGAACGAGGGCGAGCAGTTGTAGGCGAGCAGTTTGCCCGGGAACTTGGCGTGGATGGCTTCGGCGAAGCGCTTGGCTTCCTCGAGGTCCGGCTTGCCGGTCTCGCACCAGATCAGATCCGCGTAGGGCGCGTAAGCCAAGCCGCGGGCAATCGCTTGATCAAGGCTGGCGTTCACGTAGAAGAAGCCTTCGGCCGTGCGCTCCGTCGAAGCAATGAACGGACGGTCACGCTCATCGATGTCCGAAGTGAGCAAGTTGGCGGACTCGGCGTCCGTACGGGCCACCAGCAGGGTCGGCACGCCAGCGCAGTCGGCGGCTAGGCGGGCAGCAATAAGCTTGCTCACCGCTTCCTGCGTCGGCACGAGCACCTTGCCGCCCATATGGCCGCACTTCTTGGCAGAGGACAGTTGGTCCTCGAAGTGCACACCAGCGGCGCCAGCGGCAATCATGCCCTTCATCAGTTCAAAGGCATTCAGCACGCCGCCGAAGCCGGCCTCGGCGTCGGCCACGATGGGCTGCAGCCAATCCACGGTGTGGTCGCCTTCGGCATGGTGGAGTTGGTCCGCACGCAGGAGGGTATTGTTGATCTTGCGCACCACCTCAGGTACCGAGTTCGCCGGGTACAACGACTGGTCCGGGTACATTTCACCCGAGAGGTTGGCGTCGCCGGCCACCTGCCAGCCGCTCAGATAGATAGCGTTCAAGCCCGCTTTCACCTGCTGCATGGCCTGGTTGCCCGTGAGCGCGCCCAGCGCATTCACGAACGGCATTTCATGCATGTGGCGCCACAGCTTCTCCGCGCCGAGGCGGGCGAGCGAGTGCTCCACGGCCACGGAACCACGGAGACGAACCACGTCGGCGGCGGAATAGCCACGCTGCACACCCTGCCAGCGCGGGTTGGTGGACCAATCGTGTGCCAGTTGTTCGGCGGTCAGGAAGCTCATGCTCGTCTCCATAGCGGTAGGAAATTCAATCAGTCAAAAAATAGTATGTGAATTATATCCGTGATGTTCACAATAGAAAATTCACAGTGTAAAATTCACAAAATTTTACTATGGAGCCCCCCCATGGTCGGTTTACCGAAGCAGGCGCACTTTCTCGGCGCAAAGCTGAAAACCCTACGCAAGCGCCACGGTTTGACTCTGGACGAGTTGTCCGCACGGTGCGTGCAGCTCGACGTGGAAGCCGCCCCGTCTACCTCCTACTTGAGCATGGTGGAAAACGGCAAACGCTCGCCTTCCCGCGAGGTTTTAGCGCTGTTGGCCAAGGTCTTCGGTAAGGAATCCAAGTGGTTCCTCGACGATTCCGTGGACGCGCCGGGTACGACCCAAAACCGTCCCGTTACCGCCGCCGTCCGAACGAGCGGTATCGCCGAAGCCATGCCGCTGGAGCCTGCCTTCCTCTTTTCCAAGAGTTTGTTGCAGGCGGCCCTTCCGGAGCTCCTCGCGCAAACGGGTACCAGCGGACGGCATTTCGCCCAGCTACTGATTCGCGTTTGGCAGGAAACCCGCCAAAACGACTTCCCGGAGATTGAGCGCGCCGCAGAAGAAGCCGGCGGGCGCCGCATGCCTCTTTCCGTCGAAGACCTCATGGAGATTTGCCACACCTATGGCTTGCGCCTGAAATGGTCCGAAGGCGAACGTGCAGCAGACGGCCTGACACTCCTCCGCGCCCGCTATGAAGCGCCCGGTACGTTGATCGTGAACCGGCGCATGAATCAGCAAGAAGAGCGCCTGAAGTACGAACTAGCCTTCTTCCTTGGGCACCAAGTGCTGCACGGTGGCGATGGCATGATTTCGCCGCACACGGCCTCGGGCATCCTCGGCGATGACATGACCAGCCAGATACGCCCGGGAATGGCAGCACAAGACGTGCTGTACGCTTGGCGCGACTTCGAATGCAGCATGTTCGCCGGCGCCCTGCTATGCCCAAGGCAACCGTTCCGCCAATTCCTGCTGCGCGAATCCCACAGCGTGGTGGCCTGTACCAAACTGGGCGTGACGCCAGCGGTGGTCATGCGCCGCATGACCGCCGTCTCACCCTATCGCCATTGGCACTTCTTCGACGGCTATCCACCGGGCTACTTGCGGGCGGTGTATCGCGGCAATGGCATCGCCCTGCCATGGGGCAACATGGCCTTGGTGCCAGATCCCTGCCCACGATGGGCGGTGTTCAAGTTGCTCAATGAAGGCTCCCCAGGGCCCAAGGCCGGCACCACACCCACATCGCAGATTTCGGTAATGGATGCAGGTCTCGGGCCGAGGCTCTACTGCTGCCATTCGCTGCATACCGAGGACGCAGGCCATACGTCCCATGTGCTGTCCGTCGGAGTGGACCTCGCCCCGGCACTGGAGGCGCAGGGCTTACCGGCAGCAGAACTCATCGCCTCGGTAGCCTCCGCTTGCCGCCGCGGCAAGGGCCAGGCCAAGCTTTCACCGGAGGTTCGCCAAGCGCTGCAGACGGTGGCACAGGTGCAAAACATCGCGTGGATTGCCGACGCCGCGGAGCGTCCCGCCACGCTGATTTGCCCGCGTAGCGGCGCCTGCCCGTTGCCCACGCCCTGCCCGGGCCATCGCCATGGCTGACAGCATCCGTTTGTTGCTGGTCAACAAGCCTTATGGCGTCCTCACGCAGTTCACGGACCGTCAGGGGCGGGCAACCCTTGCCGACTGGGTGCCGGTGCCCGGGGTCTATCCGGCCGGGAGGCTGGACCAAGACAGCGAGGGGCTGGTGCTGCTGACCAACTACGGGCCATTGCAGGCTCGTTTGGCAGACCCGCGCTTCAAGGCGCCGAAAATCTATTGGGCCCAAGTGGAAGGCGTGTGTACCGATGAGGCACTCGCCGCGCTGCGCACGGGCGTGGTGCTTGCCGATGGTCCGACGCTGCCAGCTCCCAGCCGGGAAGTGCCGGAACCCGCCCACTTGTGGCCACGCACGCCGCCCATTCGCCATCGTGAACGCATTCCGACCACGTGGCTGGAACTGGAACTGCGCGAAGGCCGTAACCGGCAAGTGCGGCGAATGACCGCTGCCGTAGGGCTACCCACACTGCGACTCATTCGATACGCGGTAGGCCCTTGGACGCTCGACGGCCTCGCACCGGGCGAGTGGCGCGAGGTGCCGAAGACGGAAGTCAGCGCTTGGCTGAGTGCCGTCCGCGGGCTTGGTGACGCGCCACCAGCAGGGCGACCTCGAGGGCCTGTTCGGCGTTGAGGCGCGGGTCCACGGTGGAACGGTAGGCGCGGGAAAGATCGTCGTCGGAAAGGTTACGCGCGCCGCCGGTGCACTCGGTGACATCTTCGCCGGTCAACTCGAGGTGCACGCCGCCCAGGCGGCTACCGCATTCCTCATGTACCTGGAACGCTTGTTCCACTTCTCGCAAGACCTTGTCGAACCGCCGCGTCTTGTAGCCCTGCGCGGTGGTCTCGGTGTTGCCATGCATAGGGTCCGCCACCCAAAGCACCGGCACACCGGTGCGACGCACGGCATCCACCATGCGCGGCAGTTTGTCGGCGATGTGGTCGGCGCCGAAGCGGTGAATCAGCGTTAGCCGGCCGGCTTCGTGATGCGGATTCAGTACCTGCACCAACTCCTGCAGCCAAGCATCATCCATGGCAGCACCCACCTTCACACCGATGGGGTTGGCGATGCCGCGGAAATACTCCACATGCGCGCCGTCCAATTGCGCGGTGCGCAGGCCAATCCACGGCATATGCGTGGACAGGTTGTACCAAGCGTTGCGCCGCGCAATATGGCGGGTTTGCGCTTGTTCGTAGTGCAACACCAAGCCTTCATGGCTGGCATAAAACGCTGCACGGTACGAGTCGTCCACACCCTTGCCAGTGATGGCCTCCAGAAAATGGAGCGAGTCACCGATGGAATCGACAATGCCGCGGTAGGCGTCGACATTCGGCGAATGGCCGAAGAAGTCGAGGTCCCAGTATTCCGGGTGGTGCAGGTCGGCAAAGCCACCATCCACCAAGGAACGGACGAAATTGAGCGTCAGCGCCGCCCGCTCGTAACCGCGCAGGAGCAACGTTGGGTCCGGGTCGCGCTCTTCGAAAGTGAACCCTGGACGGTTCACCAAGTCCCCGCGATAGCAAGGCAGGGTCACGCCGTCACGGGTTTCAGTGTCAGCGCTGCGCGGCTTGGCGTATTGCCCGGCCATACGACCAATGCGCGTAATGGGCACTTTCAGTCCGTGCAGCAGCACCAAGCTCATCTGCAGCAAAATCTTTAACCGGCGCACCACCGGTTCGGACATGCAGTCCTCAAAGCTTTCGGCGCAGTCGCCGCCCTGCAAAATGAAGCGCTGCCCACGCTGGGCCTCGGCCAACTGCGTCTTCAGGGCGTCTACTTCCCAAGACACCACGATGGGCGGCAAACGCCCAAGCGCCGCCACCGCCGCCGACAAGGCCTGCGGGTCCCGGTAATTGGGTTGCTGCAGCGCCGGAAGCGCCTGCCAACTCGACGGTGTCCAAGGTTTCAACAAGGAAATATTCCAGCAGCAAGGGGGCAAAGGCACAAGGGGGTAGTTCGTGCGGTGTGGTCAGGTGACCACGCACACGTCCAGTGTAACAATTCCGACGTAAAAACCGCGAGTTGCCGGCCTGCGGAACGGTCTCGGCAAGCCCGCCGATCACCCACCATCCGCCGATTGCGGGAACTCCTGCTCGCTTTCGAGTAGCCAGAAGCCGCACACTTGGCGTTCCGTAGGGGAATAAGGAAAGAACCATGCAACGGATACTGGTCTTGGGTGCCGGCAAAATTGGCGCCCTCATTTCCGGACTGCTCGCCGAATCGGGGGCCTACGCAGTCGACCTCGCGGACCGGCTCCCCGGGGCTGCCGCCGGTGTCGCGGCGGCTCACGGCCTGCCGGGAATCACCCCCCACTTGCTCGATGCCGGGGACGAAGCGAGCCTGCAAGCGCATCTTCGTGCCCACCCGGCGGATGCCATCATCTCGGGGCTCCCTTTCTACTGCAACCCAGGCGTGGCACGCGCCGCACGCGCCGCCAATGCCCACTACTTCGACCTGACCGAAGACGTTGCTGTCACGCGGGCAGTCCGTGAGATTGCCGCGGGTGCGCCTACGGCGTTCGTGCCGCAGTGTGGCCTCGCCCCCGGGTTCATCAGCATCGCCGCCGCCGAGTTGCTGCGGCACTTCGACGAAGTGCGCTCAGTAAAGCTACGCGTAGGCGCGCTCCCCCAGCACCCTAACAACGTTCTCAAGTACTCCCTCACTTGGTCCACTGAAGGTCTCATTAACGAATACGGCAACCCCTGCGAAGCCATCGTTGACGGTCAACTCAGTGCCGTGCAGCCTCTCGAGGGCCTGGAGGAAATCGAAATCGACGGCACGCTTTATGAGGCTTTCAATACCTCGGGCGGCCTCGGTTCTCTGGGCGAGACCTGCGGCGCCGGGGTCGAGTCCATGAATTACAAGACCATCCGCTACCCGGGCCACTGCGGCCAGATGCGTCTGCTGATGAACGACCTGAAGCTCAATCAGGATCGTGAAACCTTGAAGCGCATTCTGGAAAATGCCGTACCGCAAACCCTGCAGGATGTGGTCATCGTCTACGCGGCAGTGACCGGTCGCCAGGGCGGCGAACTGCGCGAAGAAAACTACGTCAACAAAATTTATCCGCAAATGATTGCCGGGCGCTTGTGGTCCGCTATCCAGGTCACGACGGCGGCTGGCATCACGGCAGTAGTGGATCTCGTCCTGCAAGGCGGGCAAGGCTATCGTGGGTTCTTCGCGCAAGAACAATTCCGGCTGCCGGAGATTCTGGCGAACCGTTTCGGCCGCTATTACGCCGAAGGCAGTAAGGAAGTCTCTGGCCGCGTGGTAGTGGAAGGGACCGCGGGCGCACAGCGCCGCTGAAAGAATCAAGGAAACAAGCATGAACACACAGGAAGTACTGGCGGCGCTTGGATTGACAGCCGTCAATGCGGGCACTTGGCATGGCACAGATGCCAACACGGTGACGAATGCGGATGCCGGCTGGGCTGCCGATAACGCCGCTCCATTGCTGGACTCCATCAACCCCGCCACGGGCAAGGTCATCGCGAGTGTGCGCACTGCCACACCCCACGACTATGAGCGCGTGCTTTCGAGCGCCACCGCCGCAGCAGCCGTTTGGCGCACCATTCCAGCGCCAAAGCGCGGCGAAGCAATTCGCCTTCTCGGTGAGGAACTCCGCGCACTGAAAGAACCGCTTGGCCGGTTGGTGTCTCTGGAGATGGGCAAGATTCTCGCCGAGGGCCTCGGCGAAGTGCAGGAGATGATCGACATCTGCGACTTCGCCACGGGCCAGTCGCGCATGTTGTACGGCCTCACCATGCACTCCGAACGCCCGCAGCACCGCATGTATGAGCAATGGCAGCCCTTGGGTGTGGTGGGCGTCATTACTGCCTTCAATTTCCCGGTGGCGGTTTGGTCTTGGAACGCCGCGCTTGCTGCCATCTGCGGCAATGTCACCGTCTGGAAGCCTTCACCGAAGGCGCCTTTGACGGCCATTGCCGTTCAACGCATTGCCAACCGCCTGATGGCAAAGTTGGAATTGCCGCCGGTATTCCAGTTGTTCATTGATGCCGGCACAGCCCTGTCCGAGAAACTGGTAGACGACCGCCGGGTGGCGCTGGTGTCTTTCACTGGCAGCACCGCGGTAGGCCGCATCGTGGGCCAGCGTGTTGCCACGCGGCTCGGCAAGAGCCTGCTGGAGTTAGGTGGCAATAACGCCATCATCGTCGACGAGACCGCCAACCTCGACCTCGCTGTCCCCGCCATCGTGTTTGGTGCCGTCGGCACTGCCGGGCAGCGTTGCACCACCACGCGCCGCATCATTGTTCAGCGCAGCCGCGTGGCAGAACTCGAACAGCGTCTGGTTCGCGCCTACGCCCAAGTGGAAAGCCGCATTGGCGACCCCCTTCAGGACGGCGTTCTCATGGGGCCCTTGGTCGATGAAAGCGCCGTGCTGGCCTATGCCCGTACCATCGAGGAAGCGCGCACCGAAGGTGCAGTGGTGCTGAGCGGTGCGGCACGCGTACCAGGGCCAGGCCACTTCGTGAAACCCACCCTCATCCGGGCCGAAGCAGGCATGCACTGCACCCAGCATGAAACCTTCGCACCCATCCTCTACCTCATTCCCTACGACACGCTGGATGAAGCCATCGAGATGCAGAACAGCGTGGCACATGGGCTGTCTTCCGCCATCTTCACCGACCGCCTGCAACACGCAGAACGGTTTCTGGCAGCCACCGGCAGCGACTGCGGCATCGCCAATGTGAATATCGGCACTTCGGGGGCGGAGATTGGTGGCGCCTTCGGTGGCGAGAAGGACACGGGCGGCGGCCGCGAAAGCGGTTCGGATGCCTGGAAGGCCTATATGCGCCGCCAGACCACCACCATCAATTGGTCGTCCAGCCTACCGCTGGCGCAGGGCATCAAGTTCGATCTCTAGTTCGACCTCTGGTGCGATTTTTGGTCCGACGCGGCGAGCTTTAACCCGGCGCGGGTACTGTCGAACAAGGCAGCCACCCGCTTGGGCGAAACGGTCAAGGTTGCCTTCAAGTCCTGCGCAAACACGGACAGCGCGTATTCCTCGAGCGTCCACCGCAACTCCTCAAGAACCTGCGGTGGATGGCCCGCCGCAGTGGCCGCTGACTGCAGGGCAACGAAGCGACTCCAAAGGTCGCGCAACTCGAACTGGGCTTCCAATACTCGCCCTTGGGCACCACGGAGCTTCGCTGCGCGCCGTGCGGTCGTCTTCACATACTTCGGCAGCAGGTCCAGCCAAGGGTCGGGCGTAGCTGCCACGAAGCCGAGGAAGACCTCGCGCTGCAACGCGGCACGAACATCTTCCACCAGCACGGCATCCAGCCCTTCCGGCAAGGCTGCTAGTTCACGGCGTGCTGCCGCTGTGGCGGTGAGCAAGTCCCGCATCCGTAGCGTGAGCTTTTCTTTCACCTCATAGAGCACTGGGCGGGCGCGAACCATGGCCGCTTCGAAGGCCTCGCTGGACTGGGGTACATCGCCTTCCGAGGCCAAGCCCGCGCCGTGGCCACCGTAAATGGCCCGTGCCACAACGCGGTCCGCCAAGTCCTTCGCAAACCCTTTTGCCGGGCCGAGCATCTGGTGCAGCAGCATCAGTTCGCGGTCGGCGGCGAATTCTTTTTCCAGCGTCCGATGAACAGTCCCGAGCGCCAATGCCGCCAAGCGCGCTACGCCTTGCCGCGAAAGGCGCGCTGCGGTCGCGGCATCGTCTTCGAGCGTCAGGTCCACCGCATCGCCGCGGTCTGTAATGGCCGGAAAGAGCGCGATGCGTACGCCTTGGCGCTCCACCTCCAGCCGTTCGGGAATGCGGGCAAAGTCCCAGCTGCGTACACCGGTTCGCTGCCAAGCCACATCCACCACGGGAGCGGCCGTACCGCCGGCACGTCGCGCCAGACGCCGTAGCTCCTCAAGCTCACGGCCTTCGGCTACCTGTCTGCCGCTGGCGTCGACTACCCGCAGGTTCAGGCGCAAGTGTGGCGACACCTCCAAGCGCTCCAGCATCGCAGTGGTGATGGACTCGCCAGCGCGGTCGCTCAGGAAGCGAGCTGCCAATTCCACGAACGAAGCCCCGGCGGTTGCACCCGCTACGGCATGGCCTGCACGCAATGGGGTAGCCAGTTCCGTCTCGCAAGCGGTAACGCAGGCTTGGGCCACGTCGGGTGCCGGCACCAGTTGCCGCCGCAATACCTTCGGAAGCGTGCGAATCCACTCGGTGACCAATTCCAAACGCCAACCGGGGACAGCACCGACGACCTCCCCCACTGCAATGCGGGTCACCAAAGGTTGCGGCACCGTCACCGTAGCGCCATCGTCGATACGGTCCGGGTCGAACAGGTAACGCACCGGCAACGCATTACCGCCCACGACAATTTTCGGTGGGAAGCGTTCGTCATCGGCACGCGGGGCCCCTGGGCGCCGCAAGTCAGCAGCGGAGAAAACAAAACGTGCTTGGTCCGCGTCCGTGGCCTTTTTCCACCAAGTGGAGAACGCCATGGCGCTATTCGCATCCGGTGGCAGACGCTCCAAATAGAGTTCGGCTTCCTCAGCCTCATCTTTCAACACCACTTGCCGGCGAAGCTTGGCTTCCTCTTCCTGCAGCTTCACCTTCATGGCGCGGTTGGCAGCCAGAAACGGCAGGCTCAAGCGACTCCGCCCATGGACCAAGGCCTCGCGAGCAAAGAACTCGCGCGCACCCCCCGGGTCCACGGTAGCGAAATTGACGCGTCGGCCCGCGGACAGCAATAGCCCGTACAACGCCACCGTTTCTGCCACGCTGGCTTGACCGCGGTTTTCGTCCCACTGCGGGTCACCGTGGCTGCGCTTCACCAAGTGATGCGCCGCTTGCTCAATCCACGCGGGGTCTACGCCTGCTACCAAGCGCGCGTAGATGCGTTGGGTTTCGACAATAGTGCCAGCGACCACCCAACGCGGCGCGCGGTTGCGCACCGGGGTTCCCGGGGCGATAAGGAACCGCATACCGCGTGCGCCGTCGTAGAGGCCTTTCTCTTGACGGTCGCGCGCTTTGCCTTCCGTCCCCGGCGCACCCCGGCCCGGCTCTGCCTTCAGACCGATATTCCCGAGCAAGCCCGCCAAGAGCGAGCGATGCAGTGCTTCATAACTGGCATTCTGCGGATTGGGCGCCCAATCCATCTCGGCGGCGATAGTGCCCAACTGGCTATGCAGTTCTTCCCATTCACGCATGCGCACCGCAGAAAGGAACTGGTCGCGGCACCAACGCCGCAAGGCACTACGTGAACGCGCTGTCCGTTCCTCCTGATACGCGCCCCAGACTTTCAGCAGCGTGACAAAGTCGCTGTCCGGGTCGGCGAACTGGGCGTGTTTCGCATCTGCAGCCGCTTGGGCATCCTGGGGTCGTTCACGCGGGTCTTGCATGGACAGCACTGCTGCCAACACCAGCACCTCGCGCAACGCCGCGCGCCGCTTCGCCTCGACCAGCATGCGTCCAAGGCGCGGGTCCACCGGAAGCCGCGCCAACTGACGCCCCAGTGGTGTGACCTCGCGGTCATCGTCCACTGCCTCCAACTCCTGCAACAGCCGGTAGCCATCGTTAATCTGGCGCGTGTCTGGCGGGTCGATGAACGGGAAGTCCTGCGGTGTCCCAAGCCGCAACGTCTCCATCTGCAGGATGACGCTGGCCAAGTTCGTTCGCAGCACCTCCGGCGCCGTGTAGGCGTCCCGTAGGTTGAAGTTGTCCTCATCGTACAAGCGCACGCAAAGCCCGGGCCCTACACGGCCACAACGCCCACGACGCTGGTTAGCACTGGCCTGAGAGACGGGCTCCACGGGCAAGCGCTGAATCTTCGCACGGGCGCTGTAACGACTAATGCGTGCCGTACCCACGTCGATGACGCTGCGAATACCCGGTACGGTCAGCGAGGTTTCCGCGACATTCGTGGCCAGCACCACGCGCTGTCTCCCGCCGCGCTTGAACACCTTCTGCTGGTCTTCCCAACTCAGGCGTGAATACAGCGGCATCACTTCCATGCGCCCGCCCACGGCACCTTCCAATGCTTCGGCGGTGTCGCGAATCTCACGCTCACCGGGTAAGAACACCAAAATATCGCCGCGACCGACCTCGCCGGGTTCGCTGCGTATTTCCTCCACCGCGCGCAGTACTCCGGCTGTGACGCCGGGGTCCAAGTCGTCGTCATCGTCCGTCGCCAGCGCGCGGTAACGGGTTTCTACGGGCCAGGCTCGACCAGACACTTCCAATACTGGTGCAGGCTTGCCGTTGGCGTCCGCAAAGAACTCGGCGAACCGACTCGTTTCAATGGTGGCAGAGGTGATGACCAACCGCAGATCCGGGCGGCGATGACGCAAGCGCTGCAGCACGCCGAGCAGGAAATCGATGTTCAGGCTGCGTTCGTGCGCTTCGTCGATGATGAGCGTGTCGTAGGCCGTCAGGTCCGGGTCGTCGCGCAATTCCGCCAACAAGATGCCGTCCGTCATCAACTTGACGAGCGTGTCCTTGGAGGTGCGGTCCGTAAAGCGCACCTTGAAGCCGACCGATGCGCCGAGCGGTTGCTGCAGTTCCTCGGCAATACGCGCGGCCACGGTACGCGCCGCAATTCGCCGCGGCTGCGTGTGCCCGATCAGCCCGCGCCGTCCACTGCCCGCCTCCAGGCATAACTTCGGTAGCTGAGTGGTTTTACCGGAACCCGTTTCGCCGCAGATGATGACGACTTGATGAGCTTGCAGGGCCGCCAGAATATCTTCGCGCCGCTGCGCTACCGGTAACTCTTCCGGGTACGAGACCGCAGGAATGACGGCGGCCCGCGCTACGGCGCGCTCGGCTGCAGCCGCCAAATGCGCTTCGAGCTGCTCCAAGTCGCGGGTGTGCGGTTGGCGGCGTGCCTGCCTTTCTGCCACGCGCTGCTGCAACTGCCGCGCCTTGCGGGCGTCACGCACCATCAACACCGACAAAGCGTCTACCGCTGACGGGTTCATCGGTGCACTCATCGTCCGGGCAACCGCACCACGAAGCGGGCACCGCCAAGTGGAGAAACTTCTACGGCTACCGACCCACCGTGCACGGACACGATATCGGCCACCATCGCCAAGCCAATACCTTGGCCAGCGACACGTTCATCGAGTCGTACACCGCGCTGCAGGATGCGCTCGCGCTGTGCCGGTTCGATGCCAGGACCATCGTCCTCAACACACAGTCTCACGCCCGGCCGACGCCAACCGGGTTCACTCCACGCGGCTAACGACACAGCACCCCGGGCGCGAGCGAACTTGCAGGCGTTATCGACAAAGTTACCCACCAGTTCCAACAAATCGCCACGGTCCATCGGGCAGGCGAGTTCCGGGTTTGGCAAACCGCCCCCTTCGCCCAAGCTGCTCAGTTTGAGACCGCGACCCACGTAGACCTTCCGCAAGGCGCCAAGAACATCGTCGAGCACGGGTAGGACCGGCGTCCAGGCGACGCCCGGCGCCAAGCTGCCGGTGGTGGCACGTCGCAGCTGGTGCTGCACAATGTCCTGCATGCGGTCCACCTGCTCGGCCATCTCGCCTTGCTTCTCGGGTGCTGGCGGGCCACCCAACAAGGCACGCAGAACGCTCAACGGCGTCTTCAAGGAATGCGCCAAGTTGCCGAGCGTGTTTCGGTAGCGCTCAGCCCGCTCCCGCTCCGCCTGCAACAAGGCGTTCAGGTTCTGAGCAACGCCGCGCAACTCGCGCGGCCAGTCACCATCTAGGGAACCACGCTCGCCCAACTCCACGGCGGCAATCTGCCGCTCCATAAGCCGTAGCGGCCGCAGCAGGAAACCGACTACCAGCGCGATGACGAGAGCTGCCAAGCCGAGCATCACGGCGCCGCCAACGAGGAACTGCCCCCGCAAGCGTCTCAGTTGGGCGAAATATGTGGCCTGATCTTCGGCAGCGATGAAGACGTACTCGCGCCGCTGCCCGTCCAGTCCCTGCCAGGCCACGCCTTGTGCTAACGCCAGCAGCGAGCTGCCATCCGCTTGCGACACTTCGAACAACTTTTTTTCGCCTGGAACGGCGTCCAGTAGCAATTGCACGTTCGCACCAGCCAGCGAAGCGCTTTGCCAACCCGGGGGCGCGCCTCGTTCGCGAATAAGCAAATACAGCCCCGAGCGCGGCGTTCCCAAGCGAGGCTCAGCCAAGGCGGTCGCTGGGCGTAACTCACCGCTACTGTCTTCATCCACCACGCCCAACACAGCGAGATTCAAAGCCTGCAGAAAATCACGCCGGGCTTCACGCCCCACTTCGCGAAAGCGGAAATCGAGCGCTATTAGCGCCGAGGCGACGGCCAGCACCAACAAGCTCACCAAAGCGAGCAGCAGGCGCGCCCGCAAGGACTTCATGAGCCTTCCACCAACCGATAACCGCGACCGCGCAATGTTTCGATAGGATGCCAGCGTTCTTCCGGGTCCAGCTTACGCCGCAAGCGCCCGACGAATACCTCGACCGTGTTGCTGTCGCGCTCGGCGTCGTCCGGGTAGAGGCGCTCGGCCAATTCCGTCTTGGTGACTACCTCCCCCACATGGTGGATGAGGTATTCGAGCAAGCGGTATTCGAAAGTGGTGAGTTCAACCGCAACGCCATCGACAGCTACCGCTTGGGTCCGCGGATCGACCGACACCACGCCGGCACGCAGTACCGGGTCTGCATGGCCGCCAGCGCGGCGTAACAGGGCCTGAACGCGCGCCAATACCTCTTCCACATGAAACGGCTTGGTAACGTAGTCGTCCGCACCGGCTTGCAGACCTTCCACCTTGTCTTGCCAGCGGTCACGTGCGGTGAGCACCAACACGGGGAAGGCCTTGCCCGCGGCGCGCAGCCGGCAGATGAGTTCCAAACCGGGCAGACGCGGCAGGCCGAGATCTACGATGGCAAGATCGCAGGGATATTCCGTGGCCGCGAACAGGCCCTCCTCGCCATCGGGCGCTGCCTGGACCAAGTAACCTGCCCCTTCGAGGGCCGTAACGAGCGCAGCACGCAGCGCGGCTTCGTCTTCCACCACCAACACACGCATGGCTAATCCATGCGGCCGGTCAGCGCGTCCACGCGCACCCGCACCAACGTGCCTTCCGAAGTCAGCACACGAATGAGGTAGAACCTTTGACCGTCGCGAGTTTGCGTTTCCGCCTTCACCACCTGACCGCCGTAACGGGAAAGCACCATATCCACGGCAGTGCGCATGGACAACGCCGCCTCACCATAGCCGCTACGTCCACGGCCATCGTCGCCGCCACGATCACTACCGCGGTCGCCGTTGCGGTCCCCGCGACCACTACGATCGCCGCGGTCATCCCCCCGGCGACCATCGCGGTCGGCGAAGGCTGCCGGGGACAGAAGACCCCCGACCATCACGCTGATGGCCAGGAGCCCGAGAAACCGGCGATAGGGGGTCGGATGCATGGCAGCAGTTTAGCCGACCCGCCGGGTCAACGCTCCGCCGGCGACACTGCGACGCGCACCCGAATCTTCTCACCCGGGTCATAGGGCAAGCGGGTTTGGTAGGTACGGCCCTGATACTCGTACGTCACGCGGTAACCGTCGTTACGCTGTTCGCTCTGCGACTCGTAGCGAGTTTCGCAGCGCTCCACCGTCTCTTCCCGCGGGCCCGGAACCCGACCGTCAGCTGCACGGCGCTGCTCCGCGACGTCGTGGCCGACCGCTGCACCAATGATGGCCCCGGCCACCGTGGCTGCACGGCGTCCATCACCACGGCCAATTTGGTTACCCACCGCTCCGCCCAACAGTCCGCCGAGGATGGCGCCGCCGGCCGTACCATTGCGGGGGTCGTAGCCACGCACGGCGCGCGTCTCGTCCCAGCACTCGCGCACCGGAACCTCGCGCCGCACCTCGCGGGTAATGGGGTCGACGGACACCACGCGGGCATAGTCGAACTCCACATCCCGGTCGTTGCGCTCGCTGGCGTTCACATAGCGTACTTGGCTGGCGCTGGTGTAGCTCCCCACGGGGTAACTGCGATAGCGACCGCCATAGTTCGTGCCATATCCAGGGCCGTAGTAATTGGGCGCGTAATAATTACGGCCGTAGTAGTTGCCGCCGTAGTAGCCGGGGGTAAGGTCCACGCCGAGCACGAACGTGTCACGGTTTCGGCCGTACGAGCCGTAGCCATTACCGTGATAGCCGCGACCGTCATGGCGCCCACTATCCCGCCAGCCACCGCGGTCGTGGTCACGGCCGTCGGCCAAGGCAGGCATAGCCACGGTCAGCCCAACCGCCATCGTGGCGGCAGCGAAGAGAGAAGTGACGGAAAGCATCTTCATGGCAGGTCTCCAGTGGTCGGCTCGGATGCGAGCCTTGGAGCGACTTTGCTCCCCCCTGCCTGAACCGAACCTGAACGGTTATTTCAGCTCGCGCTTGATCTCGTCCCAAGCGGCATTGGCCCGTTCCAGTCCCGCTTCGGCGACCGTCAACCCTTGTGCCGCCAGCTTTTGTTCCACGCCCCGGAAACGCTGCTCGAAGCGCTGGTTGGTGCCGCGCAAGGCGGCTTCTGGGTCCACGTCCAAGTGCCGCGCCAAATTCACCACGGCGAACAACACATCGCCGAGTTCCGCTTCGGTGTCAGTGGCCACCCCACTGGCCACTGCGACCTGCAGTTCACCCACTTCCTCGACAATCTTGGCGAGCACACCGGAGGTATCCGGCCAATCAAAGCCAACTCGGGAAGCGCGACGCCCGAGCTTCGCAGCGCGCGCCAAAGCAGGCAGCGACAGCGGAATATCGTCCAGCGCACTGGTGTGGCCGCGGGCGGCCTTCTCGCGGGCCTTCTGCTCTTCCCAGAGCGTGGTTTGCAACGCGGCATCGCCGACCGCTTCGCCACCAAAGACGTGCGGATGGCGCCGCACCATCTTGTCGACCAAGCCACGCGCCACATCGGCGAAAGCGAACTCGCGCTGCTCCTCCGCCAGTCGGCTGTGAAACGCCACTTGAAACAGCAGGTCGCCGAGTTCTTCACGCAAGGCGCCCAGATCGCGCCGGGCAACGGCGTCGGCCACTTCGTAGGCTTCCTCAAGCGTATACGGCGCGATGGTGTCGAACGTCTGCTCGAGGTCCCACGGGCAGCCGCCTTGCGGGGCGCGCAGACGCGCCATCAGGGCCGTCAGGCGCGCGAAGGCGGCGGCTGGCGTACCGTCATCCACCGGCAAACCAATCGCGTCGAGTAGAGCGTCCTCAGCCATCGACCCGCTCCAACTTCTCGGCGAGGCTGATGACCATGGAAGCCGTGGCGCCCCAGATGCGGCGACCTTCCCAATGAAATTCCTCGATTTCAGCGTCAATCTGTCCACCGAGTTTGCGCCAGGCTTTCACCCGATTCTTCGAGTCAAGAAAGAACGACAAAGGCACTTCGAAGACGCTGGCCACTTCGTTCGCGTCTGGTGTCAGCGTGAAACCTGGAGCCACCAACCCCACCACCGGGGTGACGCGAAAGCCGGTGATGACCAAGTGGTCCGGCAGGTAGCCAATGACTTCCACAAACCCGGCGCCGAGCCCAATCTCCTCGGCCGACTCGCGCAAGGCGCCGCCCACGGGACCGCTGTCGTCGGGCTCAACCCGCCCACCGGGAAAGGAAATTTGGCCACCGTGCTTGCGCAGCCCTGAAGCACGCTCCGTGAACATAAGCGTCGGCCCTGTCGGGTGGGCAACCAGCGGCACCAACACCGCCGCCGACAGGGGGTTGGCCGGCAGCAGGGAATTCAGCAGAGCGGCGTCCGCAACGGAGAGCCCATAGAACCGCGGGTCGACATGGGCGTCCCCAGGCTGGGTACCCGCCAGACAGTCGCGCAGCCGAGCAATCACGGCGTCGCCGTGGAGCAGGCTGAATTCGGAGGAAAGGACGTTCGGGTACACTTGCCCAGTTTACCAAAGGACCTGCAATGACTTCTGACGCCCTGCACGCCCTCTCCCCTCTCGATGGACGCTACGCCGACCGCATGGTGCGCCTGCGCCCCATCTTCAGTGAGGCGGGGCTCATTGGTTTCCGGCTTCAGGTGGAGGCGCGCTGGGT
>CALPVO020000005.1 GCA_943327025.2 Janthinobacterium lividum | reverse complement strand
CAGAAACTGCAGTATTTGCTGCAGCCTTCCATGATGGAGACGTAGGCCGTCGCGCCTTCCGCCCGGGGCGGCGGCAACGCATCGAATTTCTCGATTTCGGGAAAGGAGATGTCGACCTGCGGACGAGACGAACGACGACGTTCGGCAATGAGCTCCGGCAAGCGGTGCAGCGTTTGCGGCCCGAACACCACATCGACGAAAGGCGCGCGCTGCAGGATGCCTTCGCCCTCTTGGCTGGCCACGCAGCCACCAACGCCGATGACGAGTTCCGGCTTGCGCAATTTCAGTTCACGCCACACGCCCAGATGGGAGAACACCTTCTCCTGCGCCTTCTCGCGAACGGAACAGGTGTTCAGCAACACCACGTCGGCCAGTTCAGGATCGTCCGTAGGTTCGAGGCCGGCAGATTCACGCAGCACGTCCACCATGCGGGCGGAGTCGTATTCGTTCATCTGGCAACCGAAGGTCTGGACGTAGACGTGGCCGGGCATGAGGATGTCAGCAAGCAGAAGGAGGGCTAGTATAGCCGCACCATGCTTGCAGCCCTGTTACTGGCTTTTTTCGCCACCTTGCCGCTGGCCGCGGTCGCTTCGCCGGACACTGCCCCGACGACAGGCGCGGCCGTGGCCGCACCGAGCGCAGCGCCGGGGCCCATCGCGACCGACCCCCTTCCGGATTTGGAAGAAGTGGAGGTGACTGGTGAGCAACCCGGGCCGGCCCTGTGGAAGGTCACTTTGCCGGCCAGCACCGCGGGCTCCGGCGAACCGCATGTGCTGTGGATCCTGGGGACCCTGCGACCCCTGCCGCGGAAGATGGAATGGCGCCCTACAGCGGTCGAACGGGTACTGACAGGGGCCGACGTATTCATTCCCTACCAACCGGATATCGACGTGAAAGCCGGCCCGTTCGCGCTGGTCGGCTTGTTCTTCTCGGCTCGCAGCGCCCTCAAAGACCCCGACGGTCAGCCGCTGCGCGAGACGCTGCCGGCGCCGCTTTATACCCGCTTCAACGCGCTTAAGGCGCGCTACGCGCCGCGCGCTGGCAGCATGGAAAAACGCCGTCCCGCCATTGCGGCGATGGAGTTGTATCGCGAAGCGCTGGACGCCATGAAGTTGTCGCAGCGGCTGGACGTAGAGGGACTGGTGGCCCGACAGGCCCGCAAACGCGGGGTGAAAGTGCAGCCGGTGAAGATGGCAATGAGCGACCCGAAAGCGGTCCTGGCAGAACTGACCGCGCTACCGCGCAGCGCCGAACTGGCCTGCGTCGAGGCCACGCTTACTCGTCTGGAAACCGACCTAGGGCCCATGCGCGCGCGGGCAGAGGCTTGGGCGGAAGGCGACCTGACAGCCTTGGGACGTTTGCCCTTCCCCGCTCAGGAAACGACGTGCGGCGATGCCATCGCCACCTCGCCCCGCTTCAAAGCTCTGCTAATGCAGGCGCGCGCCGGCTGGCTGGAGGCGGTGAGCACTGCCCTGCGTGAGCACCGGGTGAGCGTAGCCACCGCACCGGTGCAATCGCTGTTGCGGCCAGGCGGCATCGCCGACCAACTGGCCAGCCGCGGATTCCTCGTCGAGGCTCCCACGACTGACTGATGAGCTAACCGGATGAACCGGTTACCCGCCGCTTGGCAGCGGGTTCAGAACGGGATGTCGTCGTCCAGATCCGGCGCGGAAGAACCGCCGCGACCACCGCCCGATGGGGCTGACTGGCCGTAGTCGTCGTCGTAACCGCCGCTGCTGGCACCACCACCCGCGCTACCGCCACCGCTAGCGCGCCGTGGGGCACCGCCCTCACCGCCCCCCATGCCGCCGCCTGCACCCTTGGTGTCCAGCATCTGCAGTTCGTTGGCGGTGATTTCCGTCGTGTAGCGGTCCTGACCGGCCTTGTCCTGCCACTTGCGAGTGCGCAGCCGACCTTCGATGTACACCTTGGAGCCCTTGCGCAGGTAGTCCTTGGCGATCTCGGCGAGCCGGTCGAACATGACGACCGAATGCCATTCGGTCTGTTCCTTCATCTCGCCCGTCTGCTTGTCGCGCCAGGTTTCGCTGGTGGCGATGCGCAAATTGGTAACGGCCTTGCCGCTAGGCATGGCCCGGCTTTCCGGGTCTTGGCCGAGGTTGCCGATGAGGATGACTTTGTTGACGCCGCGAGATGCCATGAGAAGAACTCCTTGAGTCTGTAGGGCGCATTGTAGACGTGCGACGGCCACCCGTGCCGGCGCATATACGCTGTGTTTGCAGCAATTGTCGCCGCCCCGCCGCCGGGGCCACCCCTAAGGGCAGCTCAAGCCGGTTTTTTCGGTCGGAAGGCCAGCAACCACGCCAAAGCGAGCAGGCATACGCCGGCGAACAGCCCGGGCAATCCGAAGCGGGTACCGGACAGCACCCCACCGAGCGTACCCCCGGCAAATGCACCGAGGAATTGGCTGGTAGCGAACACACCCATGGCCTGCCCGCGGCGGGCGGGGCCGGCGGCCTGCGACAACCGGGCAGGCAGGCGGGCCTCGAGGAAATTGAAAGCCACGAAGAATAGTGACAGGCCAGCCCCCAACGCCCAGACGGTACCGTGGAATAGGGCCATGCCGCCTTGGGCAAACACCAGTAAGGCAATGCCATAGCGCATTACTCCGTCAGGGTGCCTGGCGCGTTCAGCCCACAACACCAGTCCACCGGTGCCGAGCAGCGACAGCAGAAATACCGGGAGATAAACCTGCCAGTGACTGGCCTGCGGCAAGGCGAGCAGGTCGCGCAAGGCCAAAGGCACGCCCACGAAGGTGGCCGTCAGAATGGCATGCAGGCAGAACATGCTCAGGTGCCAGGGCCAGAGGAGTTCACCCGTTTCTTCGGCCACGCCCGCCTGACGCGGCGTCTGAACCGGGCGCGGCACGAAAAAATGCAGAACCAGCAAGCCGATGACGGCCAGCAGCGCCATTCCCCAAAACAGACCCGGCAAGCCCACGTGGGCAGCCAAGACCGGCGCCCCGAGCAGCGAAACGATGAAGCACAAGCCGATGGAAATGCCGATGAAAGCCATCGCGCGGGTGCGCACCTCGGTGCGGGTAAGATCGGCCAACAAGGCCGTGGTGGGACCGGAAATGGCTCCGGCGCCCTGAATGGCACGACCGGCAATGACCCACCACAGCGGATAACGGGAATGCGGCGCCATTGCACCCACCACCGAACCGATGGCGAACAAGCCAAGCCCCAGGGCGATGACTGGATGGCGACCAATACGGTCGGACCAACGCCCCACGGGAATTTGCAGCAAGGCCTGCGTCAGTCCGTACGCCCCCAAGGCGAGACCGATGCCTAGGGGAGTCGCTCCTGGCAAGCCGGAAGCGTACAGCACCATCACCGGCAGTACCCCGAACAAGCCCAGCATCCGCGTCGCGTAGATAGTCCCCAGCGCCAGAACGGCGCGCCGTTCGGCAGGCAGGAGGCTAAGGGCGGTACTGGACATGGGCGGCCTGCAATCAACGAGTTTGCGGCAGTGGCCGCGGCGGCGGTATCTTAGCGGATTCGCCCTCGAGCACCTGCCTCATGCATACCCTGCGCATTCGCGGCGCCCGCACCCACAATCTGCGGAACGTCGACCTGACCCTCCCTCGCGACAAAATCATCGTGTTCACCGGTCTGTCCGGTTCGGGCAAGAGTTCGCTGGCCTTCGACACCCTCTACGCGGAAGGGCAACGCCGTTACGTAGAGAGCCTGTCGGCCTACGCCCGGCAGTTTCTGTCCATGATGGAAAAGCCCGACGTCGACAGTATCGAGGGTCTGTCGCCAGCTATCTCCATCGAACAGAAAAGCACCAGCCACAACCCGCGCTCCACCGTCGGCACCGTCACCGAAATTCACGACTACCTGCGTCTGCTATTCGCGCGCGCAGGCACCCCGCGCTGCCCGGACCATCACGTGGATCTCGCGGCACAGACCGTCAGCCAGATGGTCGACCAGGTACTGGCGCTACCTGAAGGTGCCGCCCTGCTGCTGCTGGCACCCGTGGTGAAGGAACGCAAGGGCGAACACCGTGACATCTTGGAAGACCTGCGCAGCCGCGGCTTCGTGCGGGCGCGTATCGATGGCAAGGTAGTGGAATTGGAAGAGCCGCCGAAGCTCGACCTGCGCCGCAAACACTCCATCGACGCGGTAGTGGACCGCTTCAAGGTCCGCGGCGACTTAGCACAGCGCTTGGCCGAATCCTTCGAGACCGCACTCAAGCTCGGCGAAGGCGTGGCACGTATCGCTTGGATGGATGACAGCCAGCCGGAACTGACCTTCTCCGACAAGTTCGCTTGCGCCGAATGCGGCTACTCGCTGCAAGAACTGGAGCCGCGTCTGTTCTCGTTCAACAACCCGAGTGGTGCGTGCGCGAATTGTGATGGCCTAGGTGTGAAGCAGTTCTTCGACCCGGTGCGCCTCATCGTCAACCCGTCGCTATCGCTGGCCGGTGGCGCAGTGCGCGGCTGGGACCGGCGCAACGCTTACTACTTTCAGTTGGTGCAAAGCCTCGCGCGGCATTTCAAGTTCGATGTCGAGACCGCCTGGCGCGAACTGGCCGCCAAGGACCAGCAGATCCTGCTCTACGGCAGCGGCGAAGAAAGCATCGAATTCCGCTACTTCGACGGTCGCGGCGGTACCCAGCGCCGGCGCCACCCGTTCGAGGGAATTCTGCCGAACCTGGAGCGGCGCTACAAAGAAACCGAGTCACAGACCGTCCGCGAGGAACTGTCCAAGTACATTGGTAGCAAGCCCTGCCCCGAGTGCAGCGGCACACGCTTGAACCGCGCAGCTCGTCATGTGTTCGTGGCGGACAAAGCCTTGCCGGACATCTCACGTCTGGCGGTAGGCAAGGCGCTGAAGTTCTTCCGCGAGCTGCGTCTGGATGGCTGGCGTGGGGAGATTGCCGCCAAGGTCGTGAAAGAAGTCGGCGACCGGCTGGGTTTCCTCGTGGACGTCGGCCTCGACTACCTTTCGCTGGACCGCAGTGCGGAAACCCTGTCCGGTGGCGAGGCGCAACGCATCCGGCTCGCCTCGCAGGTGGGCAGCGGCCTGGTGGGGGTGCTGTACATTCTCGATGAGCCCAGCATCGGCCTGCACCAGCGCGATAACCAGCGCCTGCTCGACACGCTGACGCGCCTCAAGAATCTCGGCAACACCGTCATCATGGTGGAGCATGACGAAGACGCCATCCGCCAAAGCGACTACGTGGTGGACCTCGGACCTGGCGCCGGCGTGCATGGTGGACGCATCGTCGCTGAAGGAACTCCTGCGGAAGTAGCTGCCCACCCGGATTCGCTCACCGGTCAGTACCTCTCCGGCCGCCTCGCCATTGAGGTGCCAAAGCGCCGCCGTGCGCGCGACCCAAAGCGACAAATTAAAGTAGTGAACGCTACGGGCAACAACCTGAAAGGCGTTACCACGACTTTCCCCATCGGCATCATGACGTGCGTGACCGGTGTTTCAGGTAGTGGCAAGAGCACCTTAGTGAACGACACCCTGCTGCGGCAGGTGTCCGTGAAACTGAACGAGAGCACCGCGGACCCCGCGCCTTGCGACCGTGTCGAGGGCCTCGAGCATATCGACCGCGTCATCGACATCGACCAGTCCCCTATCGGGCGCACCCCGCGTTCGAACCCGGCCACGTACACCGGCCTCTTCACCCCTATTCGGGAACTGTTTTCGGGCGTTCCCGAAGCGCGTGCCCGCGGCTACGAACCCGGCCGCTTCAGCTTCAACGTCAAAGGCGGGCGCTGCGAAGCCTGTCAGGGCGATGGCGTGTTGCAGGTGGAAATGCACTTCCTTCCCGACGTTTATGTCCCTTGCGACATCTGTCAGGGCCGCCGTTACAACCGCGAGACACTCGAGGTTCGGTACAAGGGCAAGAACATCCACGAAGTGCTGGAGATGACCATCGAGGACGCGGCGCAATTCTTCAGCGCTGTTCCCACCGTGGCCAGCAAGTTACAGACCTTGCTCGACGTCGGGCTTTCCTATGTGCGTCTGGGCCAGAACGCCACCACCCTTTCCGGTGGCGAGGCACAGCGCGTCAAGCTGTCCAAGGAGCTTTCGAAGCGCTCTACCGGCAGGACGCTCTACATCCTGGACGAGCCGACCACCGGTCTGCACTTCCATGACATCGCGCAACTCCTGAAAGTACTGCACCGCTTGCGCGACGAGGGCAATACCGTGGTCGTCATCGAGCACAACCTCGATGTCATCAAAACTGCGGACTGGATTATCGATCTGGGGCCAGAAGGTGGCGAGGGCGGAGGACGTATCTTGGTGGAAGGAACACCCGAGACCGTGGGCGCGCACGCCACTTCCTACACTGGCCACTATCTGCAGCCCCTGCTGGAGCGCGGGGCCTAGCCTTCAGACCGCTGGCTTTCCAGCGGGACGAACCGGCGTGCGAAAGGCATGCCGGACGTCGCCATCCACCAAGCGTTCCGTGTAAACACCGCCGGTGAAGCCACTGATGACACGGCGCCAAAACACAACGGCCGGGGTGTTGCGCTGGGCCTCGGATACCCGCCAGTCCCCGCCGAAACGGCGAAAAATGAGGCCAGCGGCTTCGGCGCCCACTCCCCGACGTCGGTGCGGGGTGCGAATGAAGAACTCAGCCATTTCGTGCACTACGGGCTGCGTGGCAGCCGGCGTCTGGAGCGGGCGGGCCACCAACGCAAAGCCGGCCGGCTGGCCAGCACTGAGAATTAGCAGCGGGTGAGTTCGGTCGTCGCGGAACCAGCGCAGCAGCCATTCAGGCTGGCGGTTGCCGTGCTCGGCATCCACCGGAAAAGGCGCGGCGGTGCCACTGATACGCAACGCCAATTCGTTTACGTATTCAGGATAATGGCGAGAAATCCAAGCCCGGTCTTCAGCAGACGGACGGGCATCGCGCAGTGTCACGGTCACGGCGGCGCACTTCCATTCGCGGGCCAGAAACGAAAAAGGCCGAGCAGGTTACCCTGCCCGGCCTTCGGCAATCAACGCACGAGGCGTTGATTACTGCTTCGGCGCCTCGGCCGGAGCAGCAGCGGCGTCAGCCGGTGCAGCAGCGGCGTCAGCCGGTGCAGCAGCAGCATCAGCCGGAGCAGCAGCGGCGTCAGCCGGTGCAGCAGCCGGAGCCTCAGCAGCGGCCGGAGCCTCAGCCGGAGCAGCCTCTTCCTTCGCGCCGCAAGCGGCGAGAACCAGCGCAAGCGCAGCAGCGCTCAGAGCGATCTTCGCGTTCATCGATATACCCCAAAACGTTTCAGGTGTAGGAAAGATCTTTTCTGTGCAGTAGGGCTCTTGTTGGAACGCCAGCCTTCCTGTACGGGGGTAGATTGTAGAGACTTTTTCGCGGATAGCAAACGGAATCAACGTTCAGAGCGCGTTTTTTATGTCACAAACCCGCCGGCGCGGTATTGTTCGCACATCATTCATGCCGGACTGAGGTCGCGGAGCAACCCGAAAACGGGGTTCCGCGGCCCGCCGCCTTCGGAGTTGCCCGTGACGAACCCCTCGCCCTACGCCGCCGCCGCATTAGACGTCTTGTTTCCAGCCCATCTGGCTACCCTTCAGGACGGTACGGCGCAGACCCTGGCGGCCTGCGGACTGGACTCTCTGGTGGTTGGTGCAGGCGCCCTGCACTTCCAGTTTCTGGACGACCAACCCTACCCGTTCAAATCCAATCCGCTGTTCCGTCAGTGGGCGCCAATACTGGACGCGCCTAATTCCTTCGTTTGTTTCACCCCGGGTAAAAAACCACTCTTGATCTTCATGCAGCCAGAAGATTACTGGCACAAGCCCCCGGCCTTGCCGACCGGTGCTTGGCTCGACAACTTTGAGGTGAGAGTCACCCGCGCTGCCGCAGAAGCACGGCATCACCTGCCGAGCCAAGGGCGCACTGGCTACCTGGGCGAGGTGCACGCCGGACTGGAGCACTGGGGGATGGCAGTGAACCCAGAGCCACTGCTAAACCGGATGCACTACAGCCGACTGACCAAGACCCCTTACGAAATAGCCTGCATGCGCGTTGCGAGCCACAAAGGCGCATTGGCACACCGGGCGGCCGTAGCAGCGTTCCGCGCCGGCCAAAGCGAATATGCCATCCACTTGGCGTATCTCGCGGCCACAGGTCACCGCGAAGAGGAATTGCCCTACCCGAACATCATCGCTCTCAACGAAGGCGGTGCCATCCTGCATTACACGGACCTCTCCCCGCACCTCCCAGCGGCGCATCTGTCCATGCTGATCGACGCGGGCGCGCAATGCCGGGGTTATGCCAGCGACATCACCCGCACCACTGCCGCAACGGCCGGAGCGTTTGCTGACTTGGTTCTGGCGATGGAAGAATTGGAACTGGCGTTGTGCGCCCAGGTAGTGCCAGGCAAGCACTATCCGGAAATACACCTCGATGCTCACCTGCGCTTGGCGCAACTTCTGGGTGAGGCCGGCATCATTCGCGGCACGCCGGAGTCCGCGGTCGCCACCGGGCTTTCCAGCGTGTTTTTCCCGCACGGCATCGGGCACCCACTGGGTCTGCAAGTGCATGACGTCGGCGGTTTTCAGGCTGCACCGGAGGGGGGTACGCTTGATCGTCCTGCAGGGCACCCCTACCTCCGCCTGATGCGCACCCTCACCGAAGGGGCGGTGGTCACCATTGAGCCGGGCATCTATTTCATCGACCTGTTGTTGAAGACCGCGCAGGCGGACGGCCGCGGCCGCGACATCGTCTGGGAACGGGTGGAGGCCCTGCGCCCTTATGGCGGTGTCCGAATCGAAGACAACGTAGTGGCGACCGCCCAGGGCGCCGTGAATCTAACGCGCGAGGCGTTTGCCTCCCTCGGGTAAACGAGCGGTATGGCAAGCCGCCGCCCCAGTTCCTCGGGTATTCGACCGAGGTAATGAGCGGCGGCGTTGGTCCGCCCCGTTGCTGCCGACTCAGCGTTGACGCAACAAATCGCGTATCTCGGTCAGTAGTTGCTCTTCACGCGTTGGCGGCGGCGGAGCTGGTGGAGCGGCGGTCGTCGGTGCGGCGGGCGGCGCCACCAACCGGTTGATCGCCTTCACCGCCAAGAAGATGACCAACGCCACCAGCAGGAAGTCGACCACGGACTGCAGGAACACCCCGTACTTCAACAGGACCGGCGCGCCGTTGGCGTCGAGGCCTAACGTGAGCGCCAACTCACTGAAGTTCTGACCGCTGGTGACCATACCCAGCGCCGGCATGATGATAGCGTCTACCAACGCCGACACGATTTTGCCGAAAGCAGCACCGATGACGACACCGACCGCTAGGTCGATGACATTGCCCCGCATGGCGAAAGCCTTGAATTCGTCTACAAAGCGCATGAGAAACCTCCTTAAGGCGCCGCCCGGAAGTCATTTCCTGAGCAGGCAGACTTGAGCATCCTCCCTAAAGGGCTAGCTTTGCAACTCCGATGGCCCGTAGCCCAAACGCGAAAAGGCCGGCAGAGCCGGCCTTTTCCAAGAGGGGTAACACTGTTCGCCCCCTACGCAAAGCGGGCGGCACCCCGAAGGAGGCCACCGACCGCGCCAACCGTCCTGTTTAGGCGGCAGCGCGCTTGCGCTTCGGCGCCGCAGCCTCGCCTTCTGCCTTGGCCTTACGGGCACGGGGCTTCTTGGCGGGGGCTTCAGCGGCGGCCTCAACGGCCTTAGGAGCTTCCGTCAGCAGCATGAGCGCCATGGGAGCCGCGTCGCCGGGACGATCCTCAAGGCGCAGGATGCGGGTGTAGCCGCCCTGACGATCCTTGAAGCGAGGGCCCAAATCCTCGAACAGCTTGGTGACGAGTTCAGCATCGCGCAGCTTGGCGAACGCGCGGCGACGGGCCGCCTCGTTATCCACCTTGCCGCTGTTGATGATGGGCTCAACCACACGACGCAGTTCCTTGGCCTTCGGCACGGTGGTGCGGATGGTCTCGAAACGCAGCAGGGCGATGCACAGGTTGCGCATCAGGGCGTGACGGTGGGAGCTGTTGCGAGACAGCTGACGACCAGAGAGTTGGTGACGCATGGTACTTAGGTTCCGTTGCTCGCCCGCCCCGCCACCCCAAAGAGGCGGCTTGAACGGGCCATGTTTACTAGGAGGCTACTCTCAGAGCGCCTTGAACTCTTCGTCGCGACGCAGCTGGGCCGGTGGCCAACCTTCGAGGCGCATGCCGAGGGTCAACCCACGGCTTTCGAGGACTTCCTTGATCTCGGTGAGCGACTTCTTGCCGAGGTTCGGCGTACGAAGCAGCTCTACCTCGGTGCGCTGCACCAGGTCGCCGATATAGTGGATGTTCTCGGCCTTCAGGCAGTTCGCCGAACGCACCGTGAGTTCCAATTCGTCGACCGGACGCAGCAGCACCGGGTCGATGTGGGGAGCGCTGGACGAGGAGCCCGAGCCATCGCCAGTGGACGCGCCACTGTCGAAGTCTGCGAACACGGCCAGCTGGTCCTTGAGAATGGAACCGGCACGACGGATAGCGTCTTCCGCGTCGATGGTGCCGTTGGTCTCGATGGTAACAACCAAGCTGTCAAGGTCCGTACGCTGGCCAACGCGGGTAGCGTCGACCGAGTACGTAACGCGACGCATCGGGCTGAAGGAAGCGTCCAAACGCAGGCTGCCAATGGGGCGGGTCTGCTCTTCGAACACCGGCGCCGTCGCCGGCCGATAACCACGGCCACGCTCGATTTTCAGCGTCATGCTGAGTTCGGTGGGCTTGGTCAGCGTGGCGATGACGAGGTCCTTGTTGACCACCTCAACCGTATGGTCGTGCTCGATGTCGCCAGCGGTGACCGGGCCTGGGCCCTTCTTCCGCAAACGGACCTCGGCGCTATCGCGGTCGTGAAGCTTGAGAGCCACTTGCTTCAAGTTCAGCAGGAGTTCGACCACGTCCTCATGGACGCCGTCGATGGAGGTGTACTCGTGGAGCACGCCATCAATATGCGCCTCGGTGATGGCAGCACCTGGCATCGACGAGAGCAACACGCGCCGCAGCGCGGCGCCAAGCGTATGGCCAAAACCACGCTCGAGGGGGCCGATAGTGGCCTTGGCCTCGTTCGGGGCGGTGAGTTCCAGCTTCAGGCCGGCCCTCTGAAAATCGCTGACGGATCCATGCATGGGGTCTGTCCCTTTATATTCGACGTATCAGTCGTGAAACCGGTCGCTCGTGCAGCCGCTCGATTACTTCGAGTACAACTCGACGACCAGGTTCTCGTTGATGTCCGGCAGGATCTCGTTGCGCTCAGGCACGCTCTTCAGCAAGCCGGAAAGCTTCTTCTCGTCGACCTCCACCCAGTCGGGGCGGCCAACCTGAGCCGAAATCTGCAGGGCACTCTGGATGCGAACCTGGGCCTTCGACTTCTCACGGATCTCTACCGTGTCACCAGCGCTGCACTGGTAGCTCGGCACATTGACGGGCTTGCCATTCACCAGCACGCCCTTGTGGCTCACCAACTGGCGGGCCTCGGCGCGGGTGGAAGCGAAACCCATGCGGTACACCACGTTATCCAGACGACGCTCCAAGAATTGCAGGAGGTTCTCGCCCGTAGCGCCCGGACGACCGGCCGCCTTGTGGTAGTAGTTACGGAACTGGGTTTCCAGCACGCCGTACATGCGGCGCAGCTTCTGCTTCTCGCGAAGCTGCAGACCGTAGTCGGACGTACGCTGGCGGCGCTCACCCTTGATGCCGCCCGGCGGCACTTCGAGCTTGCACTTGGACTCGAGCGACTTGACGCCGCTCTTGAGGAAGAGGTCAGTACCCTCGCGACGCGAGAGTTTGCACTTGGGGCCGAGATAACGAGCCATCGTGATATTCCTTAAACGCGCCGCTTCTTGGACGGGCGGCAGCCGTTGTGCGGGATGGGGGTAACGTCGCTGATGGACGTGACCTTGAGGCCGGCAGCGTTGAGCGCGCGCACGGCAGACTCGCGGCCAGGGCCGGGGCCCTTCACGCGCACTTCGACGGTCCGCAGGCCGTATTCCTGCGAAGCGACACCAGCCTTCTCGGCCGCGACCTGAGCCGCGAACGGAGTGCTCTTACGCGAACCACGGAAGCCGCAGCCACCCGAGGTCGCCCAAGACAGGGTGTTGCCCTGACGGTCGGTGATGGTGATGACGGTATTGTTGAACGACGCATGCACGTGTGCGATGCCGTCCGACACCTGCCGACGTACCTTCTTGCGCTGGGGCTTATTGCCCTGCTTCTGCTCAGCCATTGCCTAACCCTTCCTGTTGCCGCGCCGGTTACTTGCCGACTTGGCTGTTGAGCTTGACGGCCTGCTTGCGCGGGCCCTTGCGCGAACGCGCATTGGTGCGCGTGCGCTGACCGCGAAGCGGTAGGCCACGGCGATGACGCATGCCACGGTAGCAACCGAGGTCCATGAGGCGCTTGATGTTCATGGAAACCTCACGACGGAGGTCACCCTCGACGGTCAGCTTCGCCACCTGTGCGCGGAGCGCACCGACTTCGGCCTCAGTGAGGTCCTTGGTCTTGGTGGTGGGCGCCACACCGGCGGCCGCGCAAATGACCCGAGACGTCGGACGGCCAATGCCGAAGACGTGCGTCAGACCAATTACGATGTGCTTATTCATCGGGATATTAATCCCGGCGATGCGTGCCATGTCTGCTCCGGATGCCTGGTGCCGCGGGAAAAGCGCGGCAGTATACTAAAAAATGCCTACTACTTCAATGCGTTGGCTGCAATCAACCCTGGCGCTGCTTGTGGCGAGCGTCGGAGCAGATGATGTAGACGATTCCGCGACGGCGGACCACCTTGCAGTTTTTGCAGATCTTCTTGACTGATGGACGGACTTTCACGGGTGTCTCCTGGAAAACGGTGCCGCGTCAGCGGTTCAGGCCAGCAGGACGCGGGTTGCCGCGCAGGCTGGCCTTCTTCATGAGGCCCTCGTACTGGTGGGACATCAGGTGCGCTTGTAGCTGCGCCATGAAGTCCATAACCACCACCACGATGATTAGCAGCGACGTACCACCGAAGTAGAACGGAACGCTACCGAAGGAAATGAGTAATTCTGGCAGGAGGCACACGCCGACGATGTACAGCGCTCCCCACAACGTCAACCGCGTCAGTACCTTGTCGATGTACTCGCCGGTGTGCTGGCCAGGACGGATACCCGGGATGAAGGCACCAGCCTTCTTCAGGTTGTCCGCGGTTTCACGGGCATTAAACACCAGGCCCGTGTAGAAGAAACAGAAGAACATGATGAGAACGGCGTACAGCAGAATGTGCAATGGCTGGCCGTAGCCCAATGCCGCCGAAGCGTTCTGCAGAACCCGTGCGTGCCAACTGTCGCCCGTACCAGCGAAACTGGCGAGGGTGGCAGGGAACAGCAGCAAAGAAGACGCGAAGATAGGCGGAATGACGCCCGACATGTTCATCTTGAAGGGCAAGTGCGTGGCCTGGCCCTGCATGACGCGGCGACCCACCATTCGCTTGGCGTAGTTCACCGCAATGCGGCGCTGGCCACGTTCGACGAACACCACAAAGAAAGTGACTGCGGCAACCATCACCAGCAGCAGGATGGCAAACGCACCGTTCATTTCGCCGCTGCTGACCTGCTCAAAGGTGCTGCCCAGAGCACTCGGCAGGCCCGCCACGATACCCGCGAGGATGATCATGGAGATGCCATTACCAATGCCGCGCTCGGTAATCTGCTCACCCAGCCACATCAGGAACAGGGTGCCAGTGACGAGCGTCACGGTCGCCACGAAGAGAAACTGGAAGCCCGGATTCAGCACCAAGCCCTGGTTCTGGAACGCCCAAGCAGCGCCGAAGGCCTGGAAAGTTGCCAAGGCAACCGTGGAATAACGAGTCATCTCGGTCATCTTGCGACGACCCGACTCGCCTTCCTTGCGCCATTCCATCCAAGGCGGATACACCACCGCCACCATTTGAATGATGATGGAGGCAGAAATGTAGGGCATGACACCCAAAGCGAACAACGACAGACGCGACAGCGCACCGCCCGAGAACATGTTGAACAGGCCCAGAATAGTGCCCGACTGCTCTTCGAAGAAGCGAGCCAGCGCCACCGGATCGATACCCGGCGTCGGGATGAAGCTCCCGATGCGGAATACGATTAGGCCGCCCAGCAAGAACAGTACGCGCTGACGGACTTCCGTCAGACGTGCTGCATCACCAAGCGTTGCGGCGGCATTTGCCACGGGCTGTTATTCCTATTCCGTTCGGTTGTTTATTCGACGCGGCCGCCGGCCGCCTCAATGGCAGCGCGGGCACCCTTCGTCGCCACGATGCCCTTCAGCACCACGGCCGTGTTGATGGAGCCCGACAGCACCACCTTGCAGCGCTCGACGGTATCCGGCACGAGGCTGGCAGTGATAAGCGCTGCCAAGTCCACCTCGGCCAAGCCGAGCTTCGCGATTTCGGTAAGCGTGACTTCGCCGCGAGTAGCCTTCATGGCCGAGCGGAAGCCCGTCTTCGGGAGACGGCGCTGCAGCGGCATCTGACCGCCTTCGAAGCCGACCTTGTGGTAGCCACCCTTGCGGGCGCGCTGACCCTTGACGCCGCGGCCGCAGGTCTTGCCCTGGCCAGCGGAGGCGCCGCGGCCGACGCGGAGCTTGGTCTTTTTGCTGCCCGGTGCGGGCGACATGTCATTGAGCTTCATGGTACGTATTCCTGTGGCTTGGGCTTCAAGCCGGCTCGACGACGAGCAGATGCTCGGCCGTCTTCACCATGCCGCGGTTGGCGGGGGTGTCGATGACCACGCGGCTGTGGCCGATACGACGCAGGCCGAGGCCATGGACCGACTGGCGAATGTTCGCCAACTGGCCATAGATGCTGCGCTTCAGGGTGACCTTGATCATGGGGGTGCTCATGTTCGCTACTCCTCGTCCTCGTTGGGACCTGCCTAGCGGCAGGTCTTACCCGAGGATGTCCTCGACAGACTTGCCACGCTTGGCGGCAATCTCGCCCGGCGACTGGACGCGCTGGAGCGCGTCGAAAGTGGCACGAACGACGTTGATGGCGTTACGCGAACCGTAGCTCTTGGCGAGCACGTTGCGAACACCGGCGCATTCGAACACGGCACGCATGCCGCCGCCCGCGATGACGCCCGTACCGCCCGAGGCAGGCTGCATGTAGACGCGCGTAGTGCCATGACGGCCCTTCACTGCGTAGTGCAAGCTATCCTCGCGCAACGGCACGTTCACCATGTTCTTCCGTGCGGCCTGCATCGCCTTCGCGATAGCCGTAGGAACTTCACGGGCCTTGCCGTAGCCGAAGCCGACGCGACCTGCGCCGTCACCGACCACCGTCAGCGCGGTGAAACTGAACTGACGACCGCCCTTGACGGTCTTCGAGGTGCGGTTCACGGCAACCAGCTTCTCGATCATGTCGTCAGCTGGTGCAGCCTTTTCAACCCTAGCCATGTTCAATCCTTTTGCGTCACGAGGACGGGGTAAGGACCCCGCCCGGTCGTTACCGGAATCTCTTAGAACTCAAGACCCGCTTCACGGGCGGCATCAGCCAGCGCCTTGATGCGGCCGTGATACAGGAAGCCCGAGCGGTCGAAGGCGACCTGGCTGACGCCAGCGGCCTTGGCACGTTCGGCGATAGCCTTGCCCACTGCAGCAGCAGCGGCAACGTTGCCCGTACCCTCGAGGTCCTTGGCGATGTCGCCCTGGACCGTGGAGGCCGTAGCAAGCACCTTGCCGCCCTCGGCCGCAATGACCTGAGCGTAGATGTGCCGCGGAGTACGGTGCACAGTGAGGCGGGCGACCTCCAACTCCTTGATCTTGGCGCGGGTGCGAACCGCGCGACGGAGCCGAATGCCCTTTTTGTCGATAATTTTCTTCATGGCTTACTTCTTCTTGGCTTCCTTGAGCTCGATGCGCTCGCCCGAGTAGCGCACGCCCTTGCCCTTGTAGGGCTCCGGAGAGCGGTACGCACGAATCTCGGCGGCCACCTGGCCCACCTGCTGGCGATTGATACCCTTGACCAGGATCTCCGTCTGAGTCGGAGTCGCGATCTCGATGCCTTCCGGCACCGGGTAAACCACCGGGTGGGAGAAGCCGAGCGTCAGATTCAGAGACTTACCCTGAACTGCCGCACGGTAGCCCACGCCCACGAGTTCGAGCTTGCGCTCGAAACCCTTGGTAACGCCCTCAACCATATTGGCGAGGTGCGCACGCGTGCTGCCAGCCTTGGCTGCCTGAGCGGCAGCTCCTTCGGCCAGCGTGACGTTAATGGCCTTGTCGGCCTGCTCCACCAGCACGCCTTCGGCGAGGGGGAGCGAGAGGGTGCCCTTGGCACCCTTGACCGTAACGCTGCCGGCATCGACCGTGACGGTCACGCCTTGGGGCAGGTTGACGGGCTTCTTGGCTACGCGGGACATGATCTGTTATTCCCTGCTGGTATTAGCTGACAACGCAGAGGACTTCGCCGCCGTGACCACCAGCGCGAGCCTGGCGATCCGTCATAACGCCCTGAGACGTCGAGACGATGGCGACACCGAGTCCACCGAGCACCTTGGGCAGCGCATCCTTGCCGCGGTAGGCACGAAGGCCAGGGCGGGAGACGCGCTCGAGGCGCTCGATGACCGGACGGCCGTGGTGATACTTCAACTGCACCGACAGTACCGACTTGGCGCCCTGCGCCTCGACGGAGAAACCACCGACGTAGCCTTCGTCCGCCAGCACCTTCGCGATGGCGTTCTTGATATTCGATGCACCGCACTTCACCTCGGAATGTCCGGCCGCTTGCGCGTTACGGATGCGAGTGAGGAAGTCGGCAATAGGATCAGTCATGCTCATTTCAAGCGCTCCTTACCAGCTCGCCTTCGAGAGGCCGGGGATTTCGCCCCGCATGGTTGCCTCACGCAGCTTGGTACGGCCGAGGCCGAACTTGCGATAGACGCCGCGCGGGCGGCCGGTGATAGCGCAACGGTTGCGCTGACGACTGGGGCTGCTATCGCGCGGCAACTTCGCCAAGGCCACGACGGCAGCAGCCTTCGCGTCCGGATCGGCGGTTTGGTCGGCGATCAGTGCCTTCAGCTTCACACGCTTGGCAGCGTGCTGCTTGGCAAGGGCGGCGCGCTTCTTTTCGCGCATCAACATGCTGGTCTTGGCCATTTGTCAGCGCCTCACTTGCGGAACGGGAAATTGAACGCCTCGAGCAACGCACGACCGGACTTGTCGTCCATGGCAGTCGTGGTGATCGTGATGTCCATACCGCGGATCTTGTCGACTTGGTCGTACTGGATCTCGGGGAAGATGATCTGTTCCTTCACACCGAAGTTGTAGTTACCTCGGCCGTCGAAAGAACGGGGGCTCACACCACGGAAGTCGCGGATGCGGGGCATCGCGATCGTGATGAGGCGGTCTAGGAATTCATACATGCGGTCGCCGCGCAGCGTGACCCGGGCACCAATGGCCAGGCCTTCACGCAGCTTGAACGACGCGATCGCCTTGCGCGACTTGGTCGTCTGGGGCTTTTGGCCCGTCAGCTTGGTGAGGTCCGCCACGGCGTTCTCGAGCAGCTTCTTGTCGCTGACAGCGTCGCCCACGCCCATGTTCACCGTGATCTTTTCGATCCGCGGCACTTGCATGGTGTTGCTCAGGCCCAGCGTCGCTTTGAGCTGGGGTTGCAACGTCTCGGTATAATGCTTCTTGAGTCGGCTCATTTCAGTTTCCCAGTGGCCGTCAGGCGTCCACGACTTCGCCGTTGGACTTGAAGAAGCGGACCTTGCGGCCGTCCGCCAGAACCTTGACGCCGACGCGGTCAGCCTTGCCCGTTGCCGGGTTCAGCAGAGCCACGTTCGACACCGCGATTGGCGCCTCACGCTGGAGGATGCCGCCGGCCTGATTGGCCTGCGGATTCGCCTTCTGGTGCTTCTTCACCATGTTCACGTTCTCGACCAGGAGCTTGTCGTCCGCCTGTACGCGGATGACGGTGCCCTGGCGGCCCTTGTCGCGACCGGTCGTTACGACGACCTTGTCGCCCTTGCGGATCTTGTTCATTGCCGTTTCCTGCCTTGTGCCTTACAGCACTTCGGGAGCGAGCGAGATGATCTTCATGAACTGCGCGGTGCGAAGTTCACGGGTCACTGGCCCGAAGATGCGGGTGCCGATGGGCTCGAGCTTGCTGGACAGCAACACTGCGGCGTTGCCATCGAAGCGAATGAGCGAGCCGTCAGCACGACGGACGCCAGCGCGGGTGCGCACGACGACAGCGTCGTACACCTCGCCCTTCTTCACCTT
>CALPVO020000004.1 GCA_943327025.2 Janthinobacterium lividum | reverse complement strand
TTCCTGCCCGAAGGCCCGGGCGCCTTCATCCGTTCACTGCCGGCTGCCGTGATGATGACCGTCATCGCCTCGATGCTGGTCGCCTACACCATCATCCCATTCCTCTCCTCGCACTTTCTGCGCAACCCCGGACCGCCTACCGGTGGTCGCATGGAACGTTTCGATGCCATGGCAGACCGACTGCTCCATGGCACGATGCGCACCATCCACCGCGTATATGGCCCCGCACTGAAGTGGGCTCTCGCCCGCCCCAAGCGCACCCTGAGCGTTGCTGGCGCCGTCTTTCTCGGGTCCATCGCACTCGTGCCGGTTATTGGCGTCAGCGTCTTTCCAACAGCCGATGTGCCACAGTTTCTGGTCCGCGTTAACGCCGCCGACGGCGCCAGTCTGGCGGATACGGACCGTGCGCTGCGCTTTGTGGAGGCTGAACTGGGCCAACACCCCGAGATCAAGCAGTGGTTTACCAACGTGGGCCACAGCCAGCCTTTCATTTACTACAACACCTTCCCAAGCGGCACCTCGGCCGATTTGGGCGAGGTGCTCGTGGAACTTCACGCCTTCGACCCGCGCCGTTCGCCAAAGCTTTTCGATGAACTGCGCGAAAAATTCCGCGGCTATGCGGGCGCTCGCATCACGGTGAAGCAATACGAAAACGGCCCGCCCGTTGACGCCCCCGTGGCAGTTCGCATTACTGGCCCGGAACTAGCCACTCTGCGTCGACTGGCGGGCGAACTGGAAGTGCTGCTGAAGCAGCAACCGGGCCTGCGCGACGTGAACAACCCGCTCTACCTGCGGCGCACCGACTTGAACCTCGGAATCGATCCTTCCAAGGCGGCGCTGCTTGGCGTGTCTTCGGTGGAGGCAGACCGCACGGTGCGTATCGCCGTGGCCGGTCAGCCACTGGGACGCTTCCGCGAGTCGGACGGCGACGAACATCCCATCATGCTGCGGCTGCCCATCGAGGAGCGCCCAACGCTGGCGTTGTTGCAGCAAATTCGCGTGAATACCGTGACCGGCCAGCAAGTTCCGCTATCGGCTATTTCGAACCCGCACTTCGAAAGCGCGCCCAACGTCATCAATCGGTACAACCGCGAGCGCCAAGTGACGATTTCGGCCTACACACGCACCGGCTACGCCACGGACAAAGTCACTCGCAGCTTGCTCAAGCAAATGGATCAGAGTTTCACTCTGCCGCCCGGTTATCGCATCACCGTAGCTGGCGAAGTGGAAGCGCGCGAAGAAGCGTTTGGCGGTATTGGCACGGCATTCCTCGTGGCAGCCTTCGGCATCATGGCAGTGCTCGTGCTGGAATTCGGCAGCTTCCGCTCTACGCTCATCGTGGCCACCGTCATACCGCTCGGTGTCACCGGCGCCTTGCTCGCCCTGCTGATTACCGGATATACCCTGTCGTTCACTGGCCTCATCGGCTTGCTGGCGCTGCTGGGTATCGAGATCAAGAACTCTATTCTGCTCGTGGACTTCACCAACCAACTGCGCGCTGAAGGGGTAGGTCTCGACGAGGCCATCGAGCAGGCCGGTACCATTCGTTTCTTCCCCATCCTACTCACCTCGGCTACTGCCATCGGCGGCTTGATGCCGCTGGCCGTGCAAGGCTCACTGCTGTACTCGCCACTGGCCATCGTCATCATCGGTGGCCTGCTGTCGTCCACGCTGCTGGCGCGCCTGGTAACGCCCGCCATGTACAAGCTGCTGCCACCCGATGTGAAGCTGAAGTCGCTGGCGCCGTAAACCATGAAGCATCGCGAACGAGTTCTCTCCCCCAAAAAGCCCAGATTCACGGTCTTTGCCAGCGTGAACTCGCTCGCGACAGCCCGCAGTTTCGTTCTGGGGGCGGGCCTGCTCGCAGCAGTAGTGCTCGCCGTAGTGAGTTGCGCCAACCTGCCGACTACGCCGGCGGTCGAGCCAACACCGGTGTCGGTGTTGCCTGCGCCGGCGGAACCCGCCACCGCCCTGCAATTGCATGATGGCGACAGCCGCATCGAGCTGCGTTTGGACCCGGCGGGCCCTCTGGCGCGTCTCGGGCATCGCCATGTCATCGTCACGAAGGCCGTGCGTGGCGCAGCCAACTTCGACCCGAGCGACCTCACAAAAGCGTACTTCAGTGCGGCCTTCCCGGTGAATGCGCTCCAGGTAGACCTCCCGGAGGAACGCGCTGCGGCTGGCGAGGGCTTCAACACCGTTCCCGATGCTGCCGCCATCGCCGGTACGCGCGAACACATGCTTTCACCCGTGCTGCTCGACGCGGCGCGGTTTCCGGAGATAGGGCTACGCCTGCAACAACTGTCTACCGTTGAACCGACCGCTGGAACCTTCCTCGCTACCGTGGTATTCGCCATAAAGGGCGCTGAATTCGCGCGTCCGCTGACAGTGACGGTGCGCGCGCTGGATGCAGAGAGTGTCGATGGGGACGGCAGCCACGGCAGCTATGTAGCGAGCGGCACATGGAGCGTCACCCATGCGGAACTGGGGCTGACGCCCTATAGCGCAGCAGGAGGCTTGCTCAAAGTGGGCGACCCTATCGAAGTGCGTTTCCGTCTGGTGGCCAAGCCCCGGTAGCACCAGCCCGCTACCAACTCCCCATCAACGCAGGCGGATATCCACGCTCTGCGTATTGGGGTCGTAGACAATATGCGCGTCGCCTTTGCGCAGTTGCTGCTCCACATGGGCCACCTTCTCGTCGAGCGTGTAGTCACGTTCGCCGTATTCAGTGCCCTCGCGCAGCACGAACGCCTCAATGACGGCGCGCAGTAACTCCGCAGGCAGGTCCTCCGGCGGCACGAGCACCGGTTCTGCTGGAGTGTCATCGGCAGAACCCGTCACGCCGTAGCCCGGCACATCCTCGTCATCGCCCGAAGCGCGCGACTCGTTGTTCACGGCTTGGTCGCCACGGCCTTGGCCAACACGCTATTGACCATCTCGATGGCGGGTCGACGGGTGGAACTGCGCCGCCACACGGTACCCACGGACCGCCCCGGCTGCGGGTGGGTGAACGGTTTCGTCACCAGCGTCTTGCTCGCCGCAAACGGGCCTTCCGCTGCCAGTTTCGGCAGCAAGGTAATACCGAGCCCGGAACCTACCATCTGCCGCAACGTCTCGAGACTGGTAGCGCGAAAGTCCGCTTCCTCGTCCACGGCCAGCAGGCTGCACACTTCCAGCGCTTGGTCGCGCAAGCAGTGCCCATCCTCCAGCAACAGCAATTTTTCGCCGTGCAGTTCCGTGGGCTTCACCGCTTTTTGCGTAGCGAAGCGGTGGGTGGCCGGCATGGCGACCAGAAACGGCTCCTCGTACAGCACACAGCTATCGAGGCCTTCCTCCTCGGCAGGCAACGCCAAGACCGCCATGTCCAGTTCGCCGATACGGAGCTTCTGCAGCAAGGGACGTGTTTGGTATTCAAACAGCAGCACCTGCAGCTTCGGCAAGGCCTTGCGCAGCTTGTGCATGACGTGGGGGAGAAGATAGGGGCCGATGGTGGGGATAAGCCCAATGCGCAGCTTGCCGGCCAGGGGGTCGCGCGACAGGTGCGCCAAATCGACAATATCGTCAGTGTCGCGAATGACGCGCCGCGCGCGCTCCACCACTTCTTCGCCAGCAGCCGTGAGTGCCACGTTACGCGGCTGACGCTCCACCAAGGCCACCCCGAGATAGTCCTCGAGCTTCTTGATTTGCGCGGACAGCGTGGGCTGGCTGACGAAGCAGCGCTCCGCCGCCTTGCCGAAGTGACGGGTGTCCGCAAGGGCCACGAGGTATTTCAGGTCACGCAAGTTCATGGGAAGGCTCCGGCAGCACGATACGCACAGCCTATCGGTTCGATTCGAACAATCGATTGGAACGATAACGGGAGCGGCCGCATGATGCAACCACTGTCCGGGCACTTCCCATCCCCTTTAGCCCGGAAGCATTGGCCCGCGGGTTCCTGCATCGCGCAAAGGCGCAGGGGCGCCGCGGGTTTTTTTTGGGGAGTCGCGAGCCAGCGCGCGCGAAGCTTCAAGCCAGCGCTCGCGAAGCTTCAGGCCAGCTTTGCGCGCAAATCGTAGGTGTCCGCGCCGGTAATTTCCACTTCCATGAATTCGCCGACGCGGGCCGCCGCTAAGGCGCGCGAACCGCGCACCCGCACCGTGCCGTCGATATCCGGCGCGTCCGCATAGCTGCGCGCAATGACCGTATTGCCTTCGATGGCATCCACCAGCACCGTGAGCTTGCGACCCACTTTCTGCTGCAAGCGCGCCGCACTAATCGCGGCCGCCTTAGTCATGAAGCGCTCGTAACGCTCCTGCTTCACTTCCTCTGGCACCGGGTTTGCCAGCGCGTTGGCAGGCGCGCCTTCGACAGGCGAATACTTGAAAGCACCGACGCGATCGAGCTGGGCCTCGTCCAGCCAGTCGAGCAATACCTGAAACTCTTCTTCCGTCTCGCCGGGGAAGCCCACGATGAAGGTACTGCGTACCGCCAGGTCCGGCACTTCACGGCGCCAAGCCTTCAGGCGTTCCAGCGTGTTTTCGGCATGGGCGGGGCGCTTCATACGCTTCAGCACGCTCGGGCTGCCGTGCTGAAACGGAATATCCAGATACGGCAATACCTTGCCGGCCGCCATGAGCGGAATCACTTCATCCACGTGCGGGTACGGGTACACATAGTGCAGGCGTACCCATAGCGGCTGTCCATCGCTGCCCGGGCCTTCTGCCAACTGGCCCAGCTCACGTGCCAGGTCGATGAAACGGGTGCGCACTTCGCGGCTGCCCCATTGCTCGGCGCGGTACTTCACATCCACGCCGTACGCGCTGGTGTCTTGGCTGATGACCAGCAGCTCGCGCACGCCGGCATTGCGCAGGCGAATGGCCTCGTTCAACACATGCGGCAACGGACGGCTGACGAGATCGCCACGCATGGAAGGAATGATGCAGAAGCTGCAACGATGATTGCAGCCCTCGGAAATCTTCAGGTACGCGTAGTGGCGCGGCGTGAGGCGAATGCCCTGCGGCGGCACCAGGTCCAGAAACGGGTCGTGCGCCGGGGGCAAGTGCTCGTGCACCGCATCCATCACCTCGTCGAAGGCGTGGGGGCCGGTAATCTTCAGCACCTGCGGGTGGCGCTCCAGAATCTGCTCAGGGCGGGCGCCCAGGCAGCCGGTCACCACCACCTTGCCATTCTCGCGCAGCGCCTCGCCAATGGTATCGAGGCTCTCGTGGACGGCATCGTCGACGAAGCCGCAGGTGTTCACTACCACCAAGTCGGCTTGGTCGTAGGTGCCCACCACCTCATAGCCCTCGGCGCGCAGCCGGGTGAGGATCTGCTCGCTGTCGCTGGTGGCCTTGGGGCAGCCGAGGCTGACAAACCCGACTCGCGGGATGACCCCTGCTGCGCCTATCCGGTATCCTTCGCTCATGCGACTGCCCTTCGTGAAAATGCACGGCCTCGGCAACGACTTCATCGTGTTCGATGAAACGCCAGGCACCCCTCTGCCCGGGGCCGACCTCCTGCGTGCCTGGGGAGACCGGCATCGCGGAATCGGCTTCGACCAGGCCTTGGTCCTCTCGCCCCCCCGTCAACCGGGGACGGCAGTGTACTACCGCATCTTCAATTCCGACGGAAACGAGGTGGAACAGTGCGGCAACGGCGCCCGCTGCGTGGCCGCCCTCGTCGCCCGCCGGCAGGGGCTGGGCCCCGGCGAACTCACCATGGACAGCCCGGCCGGCCTCATCCATGCCCGCCTCACCGGGGACGGCGAGGTGTCCGTCCGCATGGGCGTACCGAACTTTGCCCCCGCCGCCCTGCCCTTCACGGCCAGCGCCGAGGCGGCTTTCTACGCCCTGGAGGCGGGTGGCAGCACGGTGGAAATAGGCGCGGTGAGCATCGGCAACCCCCATGCAGTCCTGCGCGTCCCCAGCATCAAGACCGCCCCCGTGGACCGTTTGGGGCCGGTCATCGAACACCATCCACGCTTCCCCCGCCGGACGAACGTGGGCTTCATGGAAGTGGTGGACCGGGGCCATATCCGCCTGCGCGTGCATGAACGCGGCGCAGGTGAGACACTGGCTTGTGGAACCGGCGCCTGTGGCGCGGTGGCCGTAGGCCGCCGTCACGGCCTGCTGGACGCCACCGTCCGCGTGGATTTGCCGGGCGGCACCTTGCAAATTGGCTGGGAAGGCGAAGGTCACCCCATCTGGCTCACCGGCCCGGCCACGACGGTTTTCGAAGGGACCATCGAAACATGAGCACTGCCCCCGCCAGCCCGTTGGCGGACCTGACCGAAGCGGATGTCGCGGCCTTCCTGCGCAACGACATCGATTTCTTCGCTCGCCACGAAGCGCTGCTGGCGCAATTGCGCTTGCCGCATTCGCGAGGCGGCAGCGCCGTGTCGCTGGTGGAGCGCCAAGTGGAAACCCTGCGCGAGCAGAAGCGCGAGGCAGAGGCCAAACTGCGCGAGTTCATCGCCGTCGCCCGCGACAACACCCTCCTGCAGGAACATATCCACCGCTTCGCTTGCGCGCTCATCGGCGCCCGCAACCTCGAGGCCGTTGCCAGTGCTCTGGAACGCAGCCTGCGCGAAGATTTCCAGGTACGTGATTTCACGCTGGTGCTGCTGCAGAAGCCAGTCGCCGGCCTTGCCTCCAGCCGCCTGCGTTTTGCCACGGTGGCTGAGGCCGCCCTCTGCGGCCTCGACGCGGTGTTGGCGCAGGCCGCCCCGCGCTGCGGCAATCTCCGCGATTCCCAGCGCGATTGGCTGTTCCCGGCGCACCCTGGCGCCATCGCCTCGGCTGCCGTGGTGCCACTGGGTGGGGGCCGCGCCGGCCTGCTGGCACTGGCCTCGCCAGACGCCGGCCGCTACCATCCCGGCATGAGCACGGATTTCCTGACGCGCATCGCGGAATTGTTGTCGGCAGCATTGGTGAGCGCCACTAACGGCCAGTCTGCGGTATAAAGCATCATGTCCGTTCTCCCCACCGCCTTCGACTACGACTTGCTGCACCGCTACCTGCGGCACCTGTCGCATGAACGACGGGTCTCCCCGCACACCAACGACGCCTACTCGCGCGACTTGGGTGCCTTGGTGGCCTTTGCACTGGCGCAAGGGCTGGGCACACCCGACTCCTTCACGGAAGCGCACATCCGCGAGTTCGTGGCAGAAAGCCACCAAGGCGGCCTGTCGCCACGGTCGCTGGCCCGGCGCCTTTCGGCGTTACGCAGTTTCTGGCGCTGGCTGCAGCGCGAAGATCTGGCCAAGGGCAACCCCGCGCTGGAAGTCCGTCCACCCAAGGCCGGCCGGCGCCTGCCCGCCACGCTCGATGTGGACCGCATGACCCGTCTGCTGACGCCGCAACTGGCGCCAGCGGCACAGCCTTCCACGGCACCGGACCCCATTTTGGCCACGCGCGACCTCGCCATGATGGAGTTGTTCTACTCCAGTGGTATTCGCTTGGCCGAACTCGTGGGGCTGAATCTCGGCGACATCGACTTCGATGAGCAACTGGTGCGCGTTACCGGCAAGGGCCGCAAGCAACGCATCATTCCAGTTGGCGGTCCAGCCCGTCGCGCGGTACTGGCTTGGTTGGCTCTGCGCCACGAATATCTGCCCGGCGGCGCAGACGCCCCGCCGCGCCCATTGTTCATCGGGCGGGGTGGCAAGCGCCTCACCCCACGCGCCGTGCAATTGCGCGTGACTGCTTGGGCCAAGCAGCAAGGGCTGGATGTGAACGTGCACCCGCACTTGTTCCGCCACTCTTTTGCCACGCACCTGCTGGAAAGCAGCCGCGACTTGCGCGCCGTGCAGGAGCTACTGGGCCACGCGAACCTGTCGACCACGCAGATTTATACCCACGTCGACTTCCAGCACTTGGCACGCGTGTACGAAAGCGCGCACCCGCGTGCGCAGCGCAAAAAGGCCAGCGGCGAATAGCCCGCTAGTGGCGCTCAGCGCGCCAGCTTGCTCGCATTGGCCATCAGGTAATGCAGCAGTGCGTAAAGGAGGCAGCCCATGGCCGTGGCGCCTACTACCGTCACCCAGTCGGCCGCCGCCGGTAACGGCAAGGGTTCACTGCCCTGCCCTAAACGTGCCAACACCACCGCCAGGGTGGCCAACCCCAAGTTGCGTACCACCATCCACCCGGCAATCTGCTGCCGCCCGCTGAAACCATGGCAGCCACAATCGATGGTGGTTCGGCCACGGCCCAAGTTCACGGCAATGGCAACGGCGTAGCCCAGTAACAGCAGCGCCGCCAGCGCGGCAAACGGCGCCACGGGCATAGGCGCAGCGAGCAAACCCGCCAACACCACCGCCTCGGCGAACATCACCACCCCGGCCGCCGCCGGCACCAGCGCTGCGGGCAATACGCGGTAGTTGCCCAATGCCGCAACGAACTCTCGCGGCGCGCGCGCCTTGTGCCATAGCGCGGTGACGAACAACACCGCCAGCGCTGCACGCACTACCCAGGCCAACAGCAACACTGTGGCACCGTCATTCATGCGCCATTTCCCGGCACAAAGCGTTCGGCCACGACTTCAATTGACACGCCGCGCGCCTTGCCAATACTGCTCGCGCAGCCGGAACTTCTGGAGCTTGCCCGTGACGGTGCGCGGCAGAGCTTCAATAAAGTCCACCGAGGTGGGGCATTTGAAGTGCGCCATGCGTTCGCGGCAGAAAGCGATGACTTCCGCTTCCGTGGCTGTCATGCCAGGGCGCAACACCACAATGGCCTTCGGCGTCTCGCCCCATTTTTCGTGCGGCACGCCAATGACCGCGCATTCGGCGATGGCCGGGTGGCGGTACAGCGTGTCTTCAATGTCCGGCGAACTGATGTTCTCGCCGCCCGAGATAATGACGTCTTTCTTGCGATCGACAATGTGGACATTGCCCACCGCATCCCACACGGCAAGGTCACCGGTGTGGAAAAAGCCATTGCGAATACAACGCGCGGTTTCTTCAGGCTGTTCCCAGTAACCGGCAAACACCATGTTGCCGCGCGCGCAGATTTCGCCAATGCTCACGCCGTCCTGTGGCACGGGGTTGCCGTCGTCATCCAGCAATTGCAACTCCACACCAATGCCGGAAACGCCAGCGCGCGCCCGGCGCGACCAGTCGTCTTTCGCCGTGCCGTAGTCAGGCTGCGAGATAGTGAGCAGTGGGGCGGTTTCGGTGAGGCCGTAGATTTCCATGAAATGCCAGCCCATCTCCGTTTCCATGCGTTCGATGAACGCCGCTGGCGGCGGTGCGCCCGCCACCGTGAAGCGCAGCGACGTGTTCAACGGGTAGTCGCCGCGGGCCGGGTAATCGAGCAGCGTGCGCAGAACCGCCGGCGCCATGCAGGCGAACGTCACCTTCTCGTCCTGCATTAAGCGATAAATGTCGGGCGCATTCACTGCCCGCAACACCACGTGCGTACCACCCATACCGGTGAGCGCGTAGACGCCGCCCCAGCCATTACAGTGGAACATGGGCAGCGTCCACAGCTCCACATCTTCATGCGCTACGCGCAAATGGGCGATGAGGTTGTAGGCGTTGATATAGCAATTGCGGTGCGTCAGCATCACGCCCTTCGGGCGCGCGGTGGTGCCCGAGGTGTAGTTAATGGACACCATATCGTTTTCATCGCGGGCCGGCGCTTCTGGAGCGCTGGCAGGCTCATCCGCGATTATGCTGTTCCAGTCTTCCCAGCCGGCCACTGGCTCGCTCGTGTACGAAGCCACCATGTAGCGCTCGACAGCGGGAATACGTTCGCGGATGGCGTCTACCATGTCGGTATATTCGGCATCCACCAACACCGCTTTCACGCCCGCATGGCCGATGATGTACTCATGGTCCTCGGGCACCAAGCGGTAGTTCAACGGCACCAGCACGGCGCCAATACGCGCTGTGGCGTAGAAGCTTTCCAGAAAAAAATGCGAGTTCGGGCTGAGGATGCACACCCGGTCGCCCTGACCAATGCCACGCCGACGCAGGGCATGCGCAAAGCGGTTCACCCGCGCCTGGAACTCGCCGTAAGTAAAGCGGCGTGGACCATCGATGATCGCGGTCTTCGTGGGGTACAACTGCGCCGCACGGCGCAGGAAGTCATCCACCAGCAGGGGAACGTGCATCGTTCTTCCGTCCTTCTTCCAGTCGGTTGTCTACTTCGCGAATTCCAGGGCGGCCGCCATGCGCGCCGCCTGACGCCGCAGCATCGTGCCAAATTTCGCTTGATCACAGAACGCTTCGAAGCCCGGCAAGTCGGGCGTCCGGCGCAATAAAGCAGCAGGCGAAGGGTTTACCGGTACATCGCAGGCAATACGCGTCAGTTCTCGCGCCAGAAAGGCCTTGTCACGGTGCAGGGCCAGTTTTTCGGCCACGCCCTTGGCGCCGCGCATTGGCAGCGCCGGTACTTCATGCAGGCTCTCGTAGAGGTGCTCCAGGCTTTCGTAGCGGTCGAGCAAAACACCCGCCGTTTTAGGGCCCACCCCGGGCACGCCCGGAATGTTGTCCACGCTGTCGCCGGTCAGAGCGAGGTAATCCGCCATGCGCTCCGGGCGCACGCCGAACCGCGCCGGAATTTCGTCGTAGCCGTAGCGTTTTTCGTCAGCCCAGTCCCAGAACACGTCGCCCTCGCGGATGAGCTGGGAGAGGTCTTTGTCGCGCGTCAGCAGCACGGAAGTTTGGCCGCGGCGCCGCGCCAAGGTGACAAAGGTGCCAATGATGTCGTCGGCCTCATATTCGCTGGAACCGAAATCCGCCACCCCGAGCAGGGCGCAGAGCGAACGGCAGCGCGCGAATTGCTGCTCCAATTCCACCGGCGGCAGTTCGCGGTTCGCCTTGTAAGGCGGATAGATGCGGTTACGGAACGAACGCGACAGGCTTTCGTCGAACGCAATAGCCACATGGGGCGCCTGGGTACGTTCGAGAAAATCAAGCAAGAAGCGGGCGAACCCGTGGACTGCATTGACCGGGCGACCGTCCACATCCGTCATGCCAGGCGGCGTGGAGTAGTAGGCGCGGAAGATGAAGTAGCTGGCGTCGACGAGATGAACAGTTGGCATGGTCCGCGGAGGATACTAGACCTCGCGCTGGTGCAGCGGACTGCTGCGCGGAAAGTGCGCGCGCAGATACTCCATTTGGTCGGCCAGCACGCGCCGGCCCTTCAGGTAGATGTATTCGGCATAGGTGGGCGTGAATGGCACCGCCAACAACTGCAACCCGGCTTGCTCCGGCGTGCGGTTGGCCTTGTGGTTGTTGCAACGCCGGCAAGCCGTCACCACATTGGTCCAGCGGTCCTGCCCGCCCAGATAGAACGGCCGCACGTGGTCCCGCGAAAGCTGCTGCGACTGGAACCGCACACCGCAGTAGAGGCACAAATAGGCGTCACGCTTGAACAAGGTTTCATTGTTCAGCGGTGGCGTGTAGTCGTGTCGCCGGGCACCAGGGTTGCGGGTATGCCCCACCGTGGCGACGATGCTGTGCACCACCACGGAAGTCCGTTGGCCGGAGCGTGCATTGGTGCCACCCCGCAGCCGAAAGAGCGCAGTGCCAAAGGCGTACGCCACCTGCCCCATGAACTGCAGGCGCACCGCCTCGCGGTAATCGATCCATTCGAGCGGCATGCCGGAGCGGTCCGTGCGCAGCACCTGTTGCCCCAGACCGCAGGCCGCCACGGCATCCCCGGCGTCCGGAAATTCCAGTTCGGCATGAAACAGGCCAGTAGGGGCATGAACCATCCCCCGAATGTACGCAAATTCGGGTGTCAGGCGCAATCGGGGCGAGGACAGACGGCCACAACATCGCGACAAGGGGAGTGGGCGAACCCGCCCGTGGGGCCAAGTCGCGGCCCCGCGACAATCCTCATGTTGCACTGCATACACATCTGGGACACCATCGGGGTTATCAGGACACGCCCCAACAAGGGGCACGAGGGGGAGAAGCGATGCCCATCACAATCGGGGTAGTGCGGGAAACCGCCGCTGGCGAACGCCGCGTGGCGTTGGTGCCGGAAGTAGCCACCAAGTTCGCCGCACTCGGCGCCAGGCTGGTCATGGAAAAGGGAGCCGGCACCGCCGCTGCCTTCCCGGACAGTGCCTACAAGAACGTGGAATTCGTCGACAGTGCCGCCGCCGTGCTGGCGCAGGCCGACGTTTTTCTGGCAGTACAGCCGCCAGCGCCGGGCACGGTAGCCGCGCTGAAGGCCGGCGCAGTCGTCGCCGGCTATCTGTCGCCCCACCTGCAGCATGATTTGGTTCGCGCTCTGCGCGATGGCGGCAAGACGGGTTTTGCGGTGGAACTCATTCCGCGCATCTCGCGGGCCCAGTCGATGGACGCGCTGTCCTCACAAGCAGCAGTCGCCGGCTACAAGGCTGTGCTCATCGCCGCCAACGCACTCGACAAGTTCCTACCCATGCTCACCACCGCCGCGGGCACCATCCGCCCGGCTACTGTGCTGGTCATCGGCGTGGGTGTCGCGGGCCTGCAGGCCATCGCTACCGCCAAGCGCCTCGGCGCCGTAGTAGAGGCCTATGACGTGCGCAGCGCCACCCGCGAGCAGGTGAAGAGCCTCGGCGCCAAGTTCGTGGAAACCGGCATCAGCGCCGACGGCGCTGGTGGCTATGCCCGCGAACTCACGGCGGAAGAAAAGGCCAAGCAGCAGGAAGTGCTGGACAGCCGTATCGCCGCTGCCGATGCCGTCATCTGCACCGCCGGTGTACCGGGGCGCCCTGCCCCGCGCATCGTTTCGAAAGCAGCGGTGGAGCGCATGAAGCACGGCGCAGTCATCGTCGATATCCTCGCGGAAAACGGTGGCAACTGCGAACTGTGCAAGGCCGGTGAAACGGTCGAGCACGGTGGCGTCCGCATCATCGGGCCGGTGAACTTGGCTTCGAGCCTGGCCTACCACGCCAGCGAGATGTACTCGCGTAACCTGCTGAACTTCCTGACACCCGCGATCGCCAAAGGTGGTGAACTAGCCATCGACTTCACCGACGAAGTCTTTGCCGGCAGTGTCGTAACGCACGGCGGTGTTATCAAGCACGAACCCACGGCCAAGGCCGTCGGCTGAACACGGAGGCATTCCCATGATTGACGGCATCATTGCTCTGTATATCTTCCTGCTGGCCGGTTTCACCGGCTATGAGGTCATCGGTCGCGTACCGGCCATCCTGCACACCCCACTCATGTCGGGTAGCAACTTCGTCCACGGCATCGTGGTCGTCGGTGCCATGATCGCGCTGTTCAAAGCGGATACGCCGCTCGAACAGGCTATAGGCTTCATCGGCGTGCTGCTCGGCGCTGGCAATGCCATGGGTGGCTACGTAGTCACCGCGCGCATGCTGGAGATGTTCAAGTCCAGCGGCAGCAAGCCCAAGAGTGGGGGGCATCACTAATGTCCTTCCTCAATCCTGTGGCCACCAAGTGGCTTATCGATATTGCGTACTTCGCTACTGCGTTCCTGTTCATCATGGGCCTGAAGCGCATGGCCTCGCCCGTCACGGCGCGTAGCGGCATTGTGTGGGCTGGTGGCGGCATGCTCATCGCCACCCTGGTCACCTTCCTCGTGCCCTCGCTTGGCGCCGAACTCTCCCCGCACCTCAGCACGAACATGGTGCTCGTCGTGGTTGCTATCGCCATCGGCGGTGGCATTGCCTGGGTGAGCGGGCAGCGCGTGGCCATGACCGACATGCCGCAGATGATTGCGCTCTACAACGGCATGGGTGGCGGCGCAGCCGCTGCCATTGCTGCGGTGGAGCTCTACAAGGGCGAAGAACACACCTTGGTTGCTGGCACGCTCGCCGTGCTGGGTGGCCTCATCGGTGGCGTTTCGTTCTCCGGCTCGGGCATTGCCTTCGGCAAGCTGCAGGGGCTCATCAAGAAGAGCTACCGCTTCGGTGGGCAGCAGTTCGTGAACATGCTCATCCTCGCTGGCGCCTTGGTGGTCGGTGGCCTCATCGCTACCGGCACCAATACCAGCACGGAAGCAGTCACCCTGTTCTTCGTCCTGTCGCTGTTGCTCGGCCTCACCATGACCCTGCCCATCGGCGGCGCGGACATGCCGGTCGTCATCTCGCTGTACAACGCCCTCACCGGTTTGGCAGTCGCGTTCGAAGGCTTCGTCACGCAGAACACCGCCATGATCATCGCCGGCACGGTGGTGGGCTCGGCCGGTTCTTTGCTGACGCAGTTGATGGCGAAGGCCATGAACCGCAGCCTCGGCAACGTGCTGTTCTCGGGCTTTGGTGACACCGCCGGCGCAGCCACCGGCCCCGTCACGGGTTCGCAGAAGCCCATCGACGCCAGCGACGCCGGCGTGGCCATGGCGTTCGCACAGAAAGTCATCATCGTGCCGGGTTACGGCATGGCGGTGGCACAGGCCCAGCACAAAGTGTGGGAGATGACGCAACTGCTCATGGACCGCGGCGTGACGGTGAAGTTTGCCATCCATCCGGTGGCAGGCCGTATGCCGGGCCATATGAACGTCCTGTTGGCAGAAGCCGGCGTGCCGTACGACATCATCGCGGACCTCGAGGAAATCAATGCCGAGTTCGAGACGGCGGATGTGGCGCTCATCATCGGAGCGAACGACGTGGTGAACCCCGTCGCCCGCAACGACAAGAGCAGCCCTATCTATGGCATGCCCATCTTGAATGCCGACAAGGCCAAGACCTGCATCGTCATCAAGCGTGGCCAAGGCCAGGGCTTCTCAGGCATTGAGAACGCGCTGTTTTACTTGGACAACACCCGCCTGTTGTACGGCGACGGCCAGAAGGCTGCCGCGGAGCTCATCGCCGCCATCAAGTCGGTAGACTGAGGCTCGCGCGAAGGCGCAACGAAAAGCCCCGCTTCCGCGGGGCTTTTTTTTGCGCGAATATTTCTGCGCGTTTTCCTTGAAACGCACCCTTTATGCGAACGTGCGTCGCCTGCCGCTCGAGCTATTCTTTACTACACCCGGGAGCCATGGAAGGCTCGTGCGTGCGCCCGCTTTCAATTGTCTTTTGACAACTAGTATTGATCTGCTTAATATCCAAGGAAAGGACCATGCGTCGTCGACATCCCGACAAGGAAATCGAAAACGTTCTGCAATTCGCTGAACGAAACGGCTGGCGAGTAGTGCCCGGCGGCAGCCATGCTTGGGGGCGTATGTACTGCCCTTCGCGAAGTGACAGTTGTCGCTGCGGTGCGTTTTGCATCACCAGCGTTTGGAGCACTCCGCGGAACCCAGGTGGGCATTCGCGATTCCTGCGCCGGGTGGTCTTGAACTGCAGTTTCGGTCAATCCATCGAGGACGACGCGCCGCGCGACACCGAGGCCATCATGGAATACCAATTCACCCTGCACTTCCGGCTTGGCCATACCGCCGAACTCAACGATGCGGACCTCGACCGCCTCTTCGAGGCGGGTTGCGACGATACCTCTGTCGGCCTTGGCAATCCCGGCCATGTTGCGTTGGCTTTTTGCCGGGAAGCCACAAGCGCCCTGGAGGCCGTAGCGGAGGCTTCCGCCCAAGTGTTGAGCGCCCTGCCAGAAGCCGAACTCACTGAGGCGGCGCCCGATCTCGGCGGCTTAAGCGATGTCGCAGAGTTGGTCGAGGTTAGCCGACAGAACCTGCGCAAGCTGATGCTCAACCACCCCACGAGTTTTCCTGCGCCCACCCACGCCGGCAGTACCTTGCTGTGGAACATGGCAGAGGTGCTCCACTGGCTGGAACAAAGGGGCGGCTATTCTCTGGCGCCTGGCCTTCTGGAAACCACACGGGCAACGTGGACCACGAACACGGCAATACACCGTGTTCGTATGCGCCGCCTTCAGCGCGCTGCGCGGTAGCCCGGGCCTTGCAGTGCCTTACCAGGGCGCTTGCCTGTCACCGCACCATCGCGAATAACCCACTCGCCCGACACCATCACCGCGGGAATGCCCAGTGGCGGGGCTTCGGGGTGCTGGATAGTGGACTGGTCAATAACGGTTGCCGGGTCGAACAGCACGAGGTCTGCCACGAACCCCGGAGCGATGCGTCCGCGGTCCGCAAGGCCCAAGCGTGAAGCCGGCAGGCTGGTCATCTTGCGAATCGCCTCCGGCAACGGCAGCACCTTGGCTTCGCGCACATAGTGGCCAAGGATGCGCGGGAACGCGCCAGCGCCGCGCGGATGCGAACCGTGCAAGGCACCGTCGCTGCAGAAAGCAATCTCCGGGTGCGCCACGAACCAGCTCACATCGTCTTCGCTCATCGAAGTGCCGATGATGTCTTCCATCGATTTACCGGTTTCCAGCTGGGCTTCCGTCTCGCGGATGGTACGCATGTAGGCTGCAACGGGCGAAACGCCCCAATGCGCAGCCATCTCTGCCAGCGTCTTGCCGGCGAGTGTCGGGTCGGGGACATAGCTGGCAAAACGAATGGCAGCAGCACCGCCGTTCTCTTCCAGCGCTTTCGCTACTTTTTCGGCATTGAAGAAGTCGCGGTCGGGAACCAGCACGCGAATAGTGGAATGCCAGTAAGTGTAGGGGTACACGTCCGGCGTCAACTTCACACCTTCACGCTTGGCTTGTTCGAAGTACGCCGGCATGCGCTTCGCCGCTTGGTGCCAGACCGACGTGGCCCCCATCTTAATATGCGTAATGCCAACAGGAAGTTTCGCCTCGCGGCCAATGCGTAGCACTTCATCGTAGGAGTCGAACACCTTGCTCGACTCATCGCGTACATGGCTGAGGTAAGTGCCGTGGCTGGCAGCAGCCACCTTCGACAAGCCAATCACTTCTTCCGTGGTAGCGAAGTGTCCTTGTTCGTATTCAAGCCCCGTAGAAAGGCCAAACGCGCCGTCTAGCATTTCTTGCTGAAGCAAGGCTTCCATGCGTACTTGTTCGGCGGAGGTAGAGGCGCGGTAAAGGTCCTTACCCATCACCTGCATGCGCAGCGTGGCATGGCCGGCGAAGCTGGCCACGTTGATGGCTGGCGGCGTGGCCTGCAACTGGGCGCGATACTTCCCTAAAGGGAACACCGACTCACCATCCTGCCCGACCACTACCGTGGTGATGCCTTGGCGCGAAACCGTGGCCGCATCGAGATCGTCCAGCAAGCCGGAATCCGCATGCGAATGCACATCGATGAAGCCGGGAGCCAGCGCGAGGCCACGCTGATCGCTAACCGTTTCGCCCGGCTCCGGCGTCAGTTGCGGCGCTACCGCCACAATCTTCGTACCACGGACCCGTACGTCAGCGGCGTAGGGGGCCGCCCCCGTGCCGTCGTAAACCTGCACGTGCTGTAGCAGCACATCAGCCGCGGCCGTAACCGAAGACAAGGCGAGGCCTACGGCAATAGCCGCGGCAAGCACAGAGGAATGTTGCGGGGTAGGCATGGCAGGTGGCCTCACAGCAGAAAAGGGACGAGCGCCTTGCGCTCGGCAGGGTAGTCGGCAAAACGTTCGCGATACCAGCGATGGTGGGCCACGGCCCGCGGCACCAGATTGGCGGCAGTCCACACCACGAAAGTCCACGCGGCCGGCGAGGCCACCGCGAGTGCAAAGCCGGTCCACTCGATAAGCTCGCCGAGATAGTTCGGGCAAGACACATAGCGGTAAAGGCCGCCTTGGGGAATGCGGTAGCCGGTCTCACCGGGGCGGCGCAGGCCAAACAAGATTTGGTCGGACTGCAGATTGATGCCAACGCCCAAAGTCCACAAACCCAGCCCCAGCAGGGTCATCGGTTCACTGAACCAACTCCAGTCGTACTGCGGCCCGAAGAGCGTGAGGCTCCGCCCGTTCAGGTAGGCGTTCACGAGATTGAAGAAGATGGCCAAGCCGCAGATGGACAACGGCATGGGCTTGGCACGGCCAGGATTGCGCAGCGGGTAGACGAAGGTGCGGTTCAGGTAATGCGCGGTCCAGAGACCGAGGAACACCCAACCGCCAGGCATTTCCGGCGACTGCAAGGCAAAGCACACCACCATGACGATGAGCGATGGGGCTTCCATCAACATCCAGCCCGCCCAGCTCGGAATGAGCGGGCCCCAGCCGCTACGGCCATGCCGACCATACGGCGCGGTGATGAAGAACAAAGACAGGAAAGTGACAAGCGCAATGCCGATCCACAGCGGCATGAGCGCGGCAAACAAGGCTTGTTCGGTCATCATTCGAGCATCCCCGCTTCACGGAACCACGCGAAGGTATCACGCACCGTGATCGCCAGCGAACGCGGCTCATAGCCCAGCTCCTGGCGGGCCCGCGCAAAACTGATGTCCAGATGGTTGCGCAGTGCGTAGAGCGATTCCGAGGTAAACAGCGGACGTCGGCCTGCGAGGCGCGCAGCCCACTCCGCACCCGGCGCCACCGCCCGCGCAAGCCACATGGGTGTTACCAGTCTGGGAGCAGGTCGCCCGGTCACCTGCGCCACCACGCTAGCCAGTTCGGCCACCGTGGCGCGCTGCCCGCCGAGCAAATAGCGACTGCCCGCAGGCGCGTGGTCCGCAGCAGCAAGCATGCCCGCGACCACATCGCGCACATCCACCCAATCGAAGCCGCCCGCCACGAGACCCGGTAGACGTTGGTGATAAAGGTCGAGCAGCACCTCGCCCAAATGGGAAGGACGGTGGTCGTAAGGACCGAGGATGGCCGTAGGGTTCAGAAAGACGGCATCGAGCCCTGACGCGACCGCCGCCTGTACCACGCGCTCTGCAGCCACTTTCGAAGCGTCGTAGCCGGGCAGGTCACGTCCGGTGGCCAATTCACGGTCTTCGGTGATGGGCTCATGGCGCGGATGCGAGGCCAGGGCGTGGATGGAGCTGACGTGCACCAGTCGGGCCACGCCCGCCGCGCGACAAGCGTCCACCACACACTGCGTACCCCCGACGTTCACGCGGTGCAGTTCAGCGCGCTCGCGCGGGTCGATGGAGACCTTGGCAGCGAGGTGGTAAACGCGCTCCACGCCCTGAACCAGGCGCAACACGTCACCCGGGTCAGTTACGCTGCCATGGCAATGCTCGACCGGCAGGCCCGCAATGCCGCGGGTATCGGCATGGACCAAGACACGCACTTGGTCGCCACGAGCCAGCAGCGCGCGCACGAGGTTGGCGCCTACATGC
>CALPVO020000003.1 GCA_943327025.2 Janthinobacterium lividum | reverse complement strand
ATGGCCAACTGGATGGTCGATGGCGACCCCGGCATGGACATCTTCGGCATGGATGTGGCGCGCTATGGTGCCTTCGCCAGCAACGACCGGTATCTGCGCGAGACCACCGCCCAGTTCTATCGGCGTCGCTTTGTGATGGCCTACCCCAACGAGGAACTGCCCGCAGGCCGGCCACTGAAGATGACGCCGAGCTACGACGCGCAGGCCGCATTGGGTGCACGGTTCGGCGTGGTTTGGGGCATGGAAAGCCCGCAGTACTACGCCCCGAACGAACCGGACTTCGTTGATCCACCGACGGCACGCCGCGCCGAATGCCACCGCTTTGTAGCCAAGGAAGTGGCTGCTACACGCAGCGCTGCCGGCTTGCTCGACGCGGGCGTTTACGCACGCTATGAAGTGACTGGCCGTGGCGCAGCCGCTTGGCTGGACGGCTTGCTGGCCAACTCTTTGCCCGCCGAGGGCCGCGTACGTCTGGCTCCAATGCTCGCGCCTTCCGGCAAGCTAATGGGCGACCTGACTGTTACTCGCCTGGGTCCCGAGCGTTTCTGGCTGGTGGGTTCGTACTACTTGCAGGAATGGCACCAGCGTTGGTTCCACGAGCACCTACCGGCGAATGCGCATGCCTCGGGCAGCGTGCAAATCACCAACCTCTCGGAGAGTTGGTTGGCCTTCTCACTTTCCGGCCCGAAATCCCGCGAGATACTGGCAGCATTGACGCGCGCCGATGTCTCCACCGCGGCCCTGCCCTTTCTGGGCGTTGCACGAATGGACGTCGGCCCCACCCAAGCCGTGGTGGTGCGCATGTCCCTGACCGGCGAACTGGGCTACGAGATTACGGTACCCGCTGCCCAGCAGCGTGCGCTGTGGCAGGCCTTGATGGAAGCCGGTACGCCCCAAGGCATGCTGCCCATCGGCATGCGAGCGCAAGACAGTCTGCGCCTCGAGAAGGCTTACGGTGTGTGGTCGCTCGAGTTCGCGCCGTCGTATACGCCAGCCATGTCCGGCCTCGACAAGTTCATCGCCTGGGACAAGGGCGAGTTCATCGGCCGCACGGCAGCGCTGCAGGAACGTGGCAAGACACCCGACCAGCAATTGGTGTTGCTGTCCATCGCGAGCCAAGATGCCGATGTCCTTGGCCGTGAACCCGTGTTCTCAGCGGGCGAGCGCGTTGGCTTCGTCACTTCAGGTACCTATGGCCACCACGTCAAGCAGAGCTTGGCGCTGGCCTATGTGGACAGTGCCTGCCTCGCTACCGGCGCCAAAGACCTCAGTGTTGCCATCATCGGCCAGCCGCAGCCCGCGCGCTGGCTGGCTGAACTGCCCTACGACCCCAAAGGTTCGCGTCTGCGCGCCTGAAGCGAAAGGAATCCGCCATGGCCTCGTGGTTGCCGAAAATTCGTGTCCGTTGGTGGATCTACGCCTACATGTTCGCGTTCGCCGCCATGGCTTACGTGCAGCGCACTAGCATCGCTGTGTCCGCGCCCGAAATGCAGAACGAACTGCACTTCACCGACCAGCAACTGGGCTGGTTGTTCTTCGCGTTCACTACGGTTTATGCCCTGTGCCAACTCCCCGGCGGGGCACTGGGACAACGGCTGGGACCGCGTATCGTTTTCACCGCCGTAGGTATCCTCGGCCTGCTCGCCACCTTGACCACGCCGTTGTTTCCTACGGTTCTCAGCGGCTACGCTTTGCTGTTGGCGCTGATGGCGGGCCAAGCCGTGCTGGGTGCCTCGCAAGGCCCAGTGTTTCCCGTGTTCGCGGCCGTGGTGGAGCGTTGGTTCCCGGCACGGCAGTTCGCCATGGCCAATGGCGTGGTGGCCTCGGGAATGCTGCTCGGCGGCGCGCTTACCCCACCATTGTTAGTGGAACTGACTGCCTCCTACGGCTGGAAAGGCGCCATTCTCTGGACCGTCCTACCCGCAGGGCTGCTGACCGCTGGCTGGGCGTGGTATGGCCGTGACCGCCCCCAACAGCACCCGAAGGTGACTGCTTTAGAACTCGCCGAACTCGACGAAGCGCCCGCCGCCCCGCCCTTGACGTTTCGCCGCATGGGGCAAGTTTTGGCTAACCGCAACATCCTGCTGCTGGCCCTTTCCTACCTTTGCATGAACTATGTGTTCTACATGATCAGCTACTGGTCATTCCTGTACCTGGTGAAGGAGCGCCATCTGACCGGCCTCGAGAGCGGATTGATGGCCATGGCGCCGTGGATTGGTGCCGCCGTGGGGGCCGCCATCGGGGGCGTCATGGCAGACGGCTTGGCCATCCGCATGGGCGCTACCCGCGGCTACCGACTGTTGCCTCTCATAACGCTCCCCATCGGGGCTGTTTTGCTCTACTGCACGCCTGCCATCGCCAGTGTCTATGTGGCGGTAGCTGCGCTCACCGTTGCCTTCTTTGCCATGGAGGTGAACGAAGGCCCCTACTGGGCAGCGACCATGAACGTCGCGCGGGCCGATACCGGTGCAGCCACCGGTGTGTTGAACACCGGCGGCAATATGGGCGGCATGCTTTGCCAACCAGTCGTAGCCGCGCTGGCGGCTGCCGGGGCTTGGCATGGCGTCTGGATCAGCGGCGCGGTGTTTGCGGCGCTGGCGGCAGTGCTTTGGTTGTTTGTGAAGTCGGAGCCAGCAGAGACAACTTGAGCACCGATAAGATAGTTGTCGATTAGTGCGTCTTCGAGCTAACACGAGCGAAATTCACTGAAGCATCGAGGAGTATTTACTTGTACACACGCCTTTCGCCCTTACTTGCGATAATCATCGCAGCGACATCTTTGACTGCCGGGTGTTCAAAACAAAGTTCAACATCTGAAACCAATGACGCGAGCGGTACCATCATGGCTGCAAAACGCGCCCTGAACACCGAGAGTGAGTCGACCGCAAACGCAGACTCTGCAACGGTATCCGCTGACGTGGTTGCGACCGAAATGGCTATCAAAGATCTGAGCAGCAATAGTCCCGAGGAAGCCAAACACGCTGCGGGCGCGAGCGCTGGTGGTCCCAAAAATGGCGACCGCGAGATAGACCACAACAAGTGGAAATGACTCGCGGTTCACGGTCGAATGGTTTTTTACAGAACTCAGTGTACTGGCATCACCACCATGAACGCCCAAACCCCTTTGCTGAAGAATCATCTCGCGGCGCACGAATCAAAAAGCAAAACCGCATGGCTTTTGCGTCTATCAAGCGTTTTCTTGATGGCCCTCGTGGCACTGCCACTGCATGCAGCCACCGGACTGAGTTTCTTGGAAACCAAGGACCTGAGAGTCGTCTACTACTCGCCAGGGGGAACGTTCCTGGTTCCACCCACCGTCCAGAACTTGGCAGCCAGCCTTGAGTCCAACCGCAAGATTTTTGGCTATTCGCCGAAAGATAAAATCAATGTGCTGCTCCAAGACTTCTCCGACGTATCTTCGGGTGCAGTCATGCCGGTTCCCCGCAACCGTATCTTCATCGATACAGCACCCCAAAGTGATCCCTATGAATACACCTCTGCGGGTGAACTCCTGGCCTGGCTAAGCGCCCACGAGATTTCCAGCCTGATGTCCACCGACAAGCCCGGCCCCAAGGAAGAGCGCTACCGCCGGTTCTTCCAGGGCAAAGTCGGTGTCGACTCAAGCCATCCGGAAAGTGTCTTTTACCGCTACCTCACCAACCCCAGGCTTTCTTCACCCGGCTGGTTTCGCGAAGGGACTGCGGTATTTAGTGAGACGTGGCTAATGGGCGGCCTTGGGCGTGCGCAAGGCGGCTACGACGAAATGGTTTTCCGGGCAATGGTCCGCGACGATGCCCACTTCTACGATCCGCTCGGGCTAGTCGCGAACGGCACCGAAGTGACATTTCAGACAGGCGCCGCGGCGTATCTCTACGGCACACGTTTCATGAATTACCTGGCACTGACCTATGGTCCAAATCGTCTGGTGGCTTGGTGGAGCGTGGATAAAGATTCGCACAGCGACTATGCCGCCGACTTTCAACGAGTTTTCGGCCTGCCTCTAAAGCGCGCTTGGCAGGACTGGGTGGACTGGGAAAAAAACTTCCAACAGAAAAATCTGGAAAAAGTGCGTGAGAACCCCCTGACGCCGTTCAAGGACTTGACTGCCGAGCCGCTGGGAACCATTTCTCGTGGTTTTCTATCGGAGGACGGCGCCACCCTTTATGCCGCCACACAACGCCCTGGCCAACTGGCCAGCCTCGTCGGTATCCAACTGCAAAATGGCAAGGTGGCTCCACTGCACGAGGTAGTCGGGCCGTCCAGCATCAAAGTGACTTCGCTCGCCTATGACCCAGCGAAGGCGACTCTTTTCTATACGACTGACAACAACCACTTCCGCAATCTGGAAGCGTTTGAGCTACGCACCGGAACTACCAAGACACTCCTGAAGCAAGCCCGAATCGGCGATATTGCGTTCAATTCCGCTGATCGTTCTTTATGGGGGATTCGCTTCAATAACGGCTTGGCAATGCTGGTGAGGATCCCCTATCCGTATAGTGCCTATGAGGTCGCCCATCTCTTCGAGTACGGCGAACGTCCGTTTGATTTGGACGTTTCTCCGGATGGCTCAATGCTCGCGTATTCGCTCATCCGTCCGGGCAAGACCCTCGCCACTCCCTTAACGCAGGTCAATATCCTCCGGACGGCTCGCGTGGCGGAAGATGCCGTGGAACCCTATCGCACCTTCACCCTCGAAGGTTCGGTACCCGAGGGGTTCGTTTTCGGCAAAGATGGCCGCTCTCTCTACGGCAGCAGTTACTACACCGGCGTTTCGAATATCTACCGCTACGATATCGAACAAGGCGCCACCGAAGCCATGAGCAACACGGACGTCGGATTCTTCAGTCCCATCGTCGTCGATACCAATCGCCTAATTGTGTCTCGCTACACCGCGCAAGGGTTCGTGCCGACGCTGGTCGATATCGCGCCAACCAAGGACATGAGCGCTATTAGTTTTTTGGGCCAGCAAGTTGCCGAACAACACCCGGAGGTTCGCACTTGGATGCAGCCGCCTGCCGCCAGTCTTCCGTTTGAGGCGAGTGTCACTCGCCGCGGCGACTACGAGCCGGTTAAAGAACTGGGTTTGCAGTCCATCATCCCTACCATCGAACGCTACAAGCAGTCGACGGCACTGGGCCTGGCCGCTGAGTTCAGCGACCCCATGGGCTTCGCGACGCTTTCTTTAAATGCTGGATATAGCCCGGACAAGGAGTTGGTTTCCCGGGAAAGAGTTCACGCCACAGCGGATTTTCATTATGGACGCTGGTCCGTGGGTGCGAAATGGAATGCAGCCAACTTCTATGATTTTTTCGGACCGGTGAAGCGAAGCCGAGAAGGCTACAGTGGCTACGTGAACTATGAACGGCCAATGGTGTACAACCCACCGTTGACGGTAGATTTTGTAGCAACTGCAGCCTATTACGGCGGCCTAGATGCCTTGCCCAACTTCCAGAACGTGCAGTCGCCTTCTCGCCATCTATCTACCTTATCCGTCGGTTTCCGTTCAGCGAACCTGCGCTCGTCGCCCGGCGCTGTCGACTTCGAGACGGGCAATTCATGGTTGGTCATGGCGCATGGCTACGGCGCGGAAGGCAAGGTCACCCCAAGTCTGCAGCTCGAGTACCATGCGGGGGCTCCGTTACCGATGGATCACTCATCGGTATGGCTGCGAACGGCCGCCATCATTTCCAGTGGGAAACTCGACTCCCCTCTCTCGAATACCTATTTGGGTGGCTTCCGTAACAACTACGTCGATAGTCGGATTTATAGTGGCGCCCAGCGCTATCGAGGTTCAATGCTCTCCAGCATGCCCGGCTTTGAAATTGACAGTTTGTCAGGGAGAACGCTTGGCAAGGTCATGCTCGAATGGTGTCTACCACCCTTGCGCTTCGAGAACAGTGGACGCCCTGGGCTATACGCCTATTGGATGCGTCCGGAGTTTTTCGTCAGTGCGGTTCAGACCAACCCGGACAACCGTTCGCGTCGGGAGACTGCCAAGAACATCGGATTTCAGTTGGACTTCAGCATCATGACCATGCACCGGTTACCCGTGGTTTTATCGGTGGGCGCAGCCAGAGGGTTCGGCGCGGGTGGCAAAGGCAAGAACGAATTCATGCTTTCGCTATTGGTCCTTTAATGGGCCAGACATGGCACTCGGCCCCTGTATATCGGGAACACCGCTGAGGCTCTCCACAGGGGCAAACCACCCGAATAGCTGGTTAAGTCTTTGTTTTTATTGGTGGGCGCGACAGGGATCGAACCTGTGACCCCTTCCATGTCAAGGAAGTGCTCTACCGCTGAGCTACGCGCCCTTTCGGGGAGGCGAGATTGTACTCATCGGGGCGTGGCACAGCAAGCAAAAGCCGTCGCCGGCACGGACTAGCGCAATCCGAACCCCAGCGGAAACTGCGGCGGACAGCCGGACTCGGGTTGGCTACAGGATGGCCAAGGGAAAGGCAGACGACCGCGGAATCGATAGCGTGCCCGCCCAACCTCGTCCCCCACCAGCACGTCGGCAACGCCGCCCCCTTCCGTGCCGGGCAGCCAAGCAACCACGAAGGCGTCCGAGCGGTCGAGTGCCTGAACCGTCTCCAACGGTCGTCCCGTCAGCAGAACAGACACCAGCGGGGCACCATGACTGGCAGCATTCACCAGCAATTCCTGCGTCTGCGGGGCGACGGAAGACAGCGACAAGGGCGTAGGCAACCGCACATCCCCGGCAGTTTCGGCGTACGGCGTTTCCCCGATAACAGCGATGACCGCATCAAAAGTCCCCTGGACCCCGCTCAGCCCATCCGCGGAGTAAACCACTTCACGGGCCCCAGCCGACCGCAAGGCGCCGAGGACCGTTGTGCCCTGAGGGAAGTCCGCATTCGTGGTGTCGTTGCCCTGCCAAGTCAAGGACCAGCCACCCACCTGGGCAGGCAAACTGTCCGCCAGCGCCCCCACGACGAGCCATCGCCCACCGCGGCGCAGTGGCAAAGCATGGCGTTCATTCTTCAGCAGCACCAAGGATTGCCGTACCGCTTGGCGGGCCAAGGCCTTCGACTGCAGCGCCGCCACTTTGCCGGCGAACCGACCCGCTTCCGGCCGAGCGTTGGGTACGTTATCCAGCACCCCGGCCCGCAGCTTCACCCGCAATATGCGCGTCACGGCATCGTCGATTCGAGCCTGCGGAATGTCACCCCGCTCCACCTGCGCGACCGTATTGTCGATGAACTGGCGCCAGTCCTCCGGCACCATCACCATGTCCACGCCGGCATTGATGGCCGCCGCGCAGGAATCCTTGCGGCAACCCGGCACCTCTTCGATCGCATTCCAGTCGGAAACCACGAACCCGTCGAAACCCCAATGCTGCTTCAGCACGGTGGTGAGCAAATAGGGATTACCGTGCAGCTTCCCCATCGGCAACTGCCCACTGCCCCCGTTAGCGGTGTCGTGCCAACTGTTGTAGGAGGCCATCACCGTCTGCACGCCCGCCTCGAGTGCACCCACATAGCCAAGGCCATGCGTCGCAGCGAGTTCGGCCTCGGTGACGCGCGTCTCGCCCCGGTCGACGCCCTGAAACGTGCCACCGTCGCCGATGAAATGCTTGGCGGTAGCCAAGACATTGCCATCCCCTCGCAAGTTTCCCTGCAGGCCGCGAACATAAGCACGCGCGTAGTCCTCGACCAAGGCCGGGTCCGCCGAAAAACTCTCGTAGGTACGGCCCCAGCGCGCGTTGGCAGCGACGGCAAGCGTCGGCGCGAACACCCAGCGAATACCGGTGGCACGAACTGCCACACCGACAGCACGGCCTACTTGCTCCACCAAGGCCGGGTCGTGTGCAGCACCCAAGCCAATGTTATGGGGAAACAGCGTCGCGCCGAAGACGTTGTTATGGCCGTGTACGGCGTCCGTTCCCCACACCACTGGAATACCAGCGCTGCTGGACAAGGACGCGGTGTGGAAGCGTTGCGCCAGCGTCAACCAATCCCCGACTGCCGCCTGCCGGTTCATTTGCGGCCAGGCACCACCGCCGTTCAACACCGAACCTAGCGAGTAACGCTGAACATCCTCTGGTGTGACCGAACGAATCTCCGCTTGAGTCATCTGTCCAATCTTCTCGCGCAAAGTCATGCGCGCAACAATGGCCGCGATGCGTTTTTCATCGGCTAAACGCAGTGGGCGCGGCTTCTGCACCGTTGGCCATACCGCAGTGGCTTTAGCGGTGTCGGTGGCCGCCTGTACCGGAGGCGCCGGCCAAAGAGCCGCAGCCATCAGCACCGCAAAGAAAAATGCCCGGTTCATGTGGTCACCCAGCTCTCTTGGCCATGCCGGGCTTGCCCACACCCAACATTTCGTTGCGCAGTTCGCCAATCTCGTCGCGCAGCCGCGCCGCTTCTTCGAACTCCAAGTTGCGCGCATGCTGCTGCATACGCGTTTCCATTTGCTTGATGCGCTTGGCCATCTGCTCGGGCGTGAGCACGGGCTGCGGGCCCTTCTTGCCCTTGCCCTTGCCGCCACCCTTCACGCTGCCGAGTTCGCCAGCGTCCGTGTCGTAGCCAGCACCCAACGACATGACATCGGCAATTCTCTTTTGGATGCCTTGCGGCGTAATTCCATGTTCGGCGTTGTGTGCCAACTGCTTCGTACGGCGACGCGAGGTTTCGGCAAGCGCGCGCTCCATGGAACCGGTGATGCGGTCGGCATAGAGAATGGCACGGCCATTCACGTTACGCGCGGCGCGGCCGATCGTCTGAATGTGCGAGCCTTCCGAACGCAGGAAGCCTTCCTTGTCCGCGTCCAGAATGGCCACGAGTGAAACCTCGGGTAAGTCCAGCCCTTCACGCAGCAGGTTAATACCCACCAGCACATCGAACTTGCCGAGCCGCAGGTCGCGCAAGATTTCCATGCGCTCCACAGTGTCGATGTCGCTGTGCAAGTAGCGTACCCGCACCCCATGTTCGTGCAAGAACTCGGTGAGGTCCTCGGACATGCGCTTGGTGAGCGTCGTAATGAGCACGCGCTCGTTCTTCGCCACCACCATGCGAATCTCGCCGAGCACATCGTCTACCTGCGTCCGTACGGGGCGAATGTCCACTTCGGGGTCGACCAATCCGGTTGGCCGCACCAGTTGCTCCACCACGGCGCCGCGACAATGCTCGCCCTCATACTTGCCGGGCGTGGCCGAAACGAAAATAGTTTGTGGCGACAGGCGCTCCCATTCCTCGAACTTCAGCGGCCGGTTGTCGAGCGCCGAAGGCAGGCGGAAGCCGTACTCCACCAGCGTTTCCTTGCGTGAGCGGTCGCCACGGTACATGGCGCCCACCTGCGAAACCGTCACATGGCTTTCGTCGATGACGAGCAGCGAGTCGTCCGGCAGATAGTCAAACAAGCAAGGTGGCGGCTCACCGGAGCCGCGCCCAGAGAGATAACGCGAGTAGTTCTCGATGCCCGGGCAATAGCCCAGCTCACCAATCATCTCGATGTCGTACTGCGTGCGTTGTCCCAGCCGCTGCGCCTCGACCAACTTGTGCGCACCGGTGAGCTCTGCCAGACGCCCGTGCAGTTCTTCGCGAATCTGCTCAACGGCCACCCCCAAGCGCTCCTTTGGGGTGACGTAGTGCGATGACGGATACACAGTGAGACGCGCCACCTTGCGTAGCGTCTCGCCGGTGAGCGGGTCGAACCAGCACAGCGTGTCAATGCGGTCATCGAAGAGTTCCACGCGAACGGCCTCGCGCTCGCTTTCCGCGGGGAAGATATCGATGAGGTCGCCGCGTACTCGGTAAGTGCCTTGGTGCAGGTCCATGTCATTACGCGTGTACTGCATGTCTGCCAGCCGCTTCAGTAACTTGCGCTGGTCGATCTCTTCACCACGCACCAGATGCAGCACCATCGACAGATAAGCCTGCGGGTCACCTAGACCATAAATGCAAGAAACGGTGGCGACAATGATGCAATCCCGACGCTCCAGCAGCGCCTTGGTGGCGGACAACCGCATCTGCTCGATATGGTCGTTCACCGAAGCGTCTTTCTCGATGAAGGTATCGGAAGAAGGTACGTAAGCTTCGGGCTGGTAGTAATCGTAGTAGGAAACGAAATACTCGACGGCATTGTCCGGAAAGAATTCCTTGAACTCGCCGTACAACTGCGCGGCCAGCGTCTTGTTGTGCGCCATCACGATGGTCGGGCGCTGGATACGCTGAATGACGTTCGCGATGGTGTAGGTCTTGCCGCTGCCAGTCACGCCCAGCAGTGTTTGGTGCTTCAGTCCGTCCTCGATGCCCTCCACCAGTTGTCGAATGGCCTCGGGCTGGTCGCCCGCCGGGGCGTAGTCGGACTGCAGGCGGAAGGGAGCGGCATCTTGCTGGCGGGGAAGGGTCATAACCGTCTAGGATACTCGCGTTGCATGCCCTTTTCGGACTCCCCCGTGCCCATTGCCGTCTCCCAGCGCGTTCAACGCGTCAAGCCCTCGCCCACCTTGGCTCTCACCTCTCGCGTCTTGCAATTGCAAGCGGCGGGCCGGGACATCATCGGGCTTGGCGTCGGGGAACCGGATTTCGACACCCCGGTCCACATTGCGGACGCCGGGGTGGTCGCCATCCGTCAGGGCAAGACCCGGTACACCAGCGTCGATGGCACCCCGGAACTGAAAGACGCCATCATCGCCAAGTTCCAAAGGGACAACGGCCTCAGTTATACCCGTCAGCAGATATTGGTTTCCAGTGGTGCCAAGCAAACGCTATACAACCTCTGCATTGCCCTGCTGAACCCCGGCGACGAGGCCGTCGTCCCGGCACCTTATTGGGTGTCCTACCCCGATATGGTGCTGCTGGCAGATGGCGTGCCGGTGACGGTTCCCACCGGCCCCGAGGCCGGCTACAAGCTCACGCCTGCGCAACTGGAGGCGGCCATCACGCCGCGTACCCGCCTGCTGCTGCTGAACAGCCCTTCCAACCCCACCGGCGCGGCCTACACCCGCGCTGAACTGGCGGCCTTGGGCGAGGTGCTGCTGCGGCATCCGCAGGTGGTCATTGGCACCGACGACATGTACGAGCACATCTGGTGGGGCGCCGAGCCGTTCTGCAGCCTGGTAACCGCCTGCCCGGGGCTGTACGACCGTACGGTCACCATCAACGGCGTGTCGAAAAGCTACGCCATGACCGGCTGGCGTATTGGCTACTGTGGCGGACCGGTGGAACTCATCCGCGCCATGGCCACCGTGCAGGGGCAAAGCACTTCCAACGCTTGCTCTATCAGCCAGCACGCCGCTACCGCTGCATTGAACGGCGACCAAGCCTGTGTGGCCACCATGAACGCCGCTTTTCAAGAGCGCCACGATTTCGTGGTGGCGGGTTTGAACGCTTTGCCAGGCATCCACTGTTTGCCCGGCCAGGGTACTTTTTATGCTTTTGCGGACGTGCGGGAAGTCATGTCGGCCCGCGGTTTCGTAGACGACACCGCCCTTGCCGAACACCTGCTGGAGGTTGGCGGCGTCGCGGTGGTTCCTGGCAGCGGTTTCGGTGCACCCGGACACATTCGCTTGTCATTCGCCTGTAGCCTGGAGACGCTTCGCGAGGCGCTCCGACGCATCGGTTCGGCCCTCTCCGGGGCTTGACGCTAGGCGGCCCCTCGCGTAAATTTGCGGGCTTCCGAAGGGGCGTTCGCCCTCTGCCGTTCCCCGGTAGCTCAGTCGGTAGAGCAAACGACTGTTAATCGTTTGGTCGTTGGTTCGAGTCCAACCCGGGGAGCCATTTCGGCGCTTTTGGCGCTATTTTGTCCAACATCCGCGCTAACATTCCGCCATTCTCGGTCTGGCAGCGTACCCATGCGTCATCTTTCAAAGCCGTGTCTGGTTTCACGGCACCTCCCGCGCGCCGTTTCGGCAGTCGCTTCGGGCGTATTGGTTGTCATGGCGGCCACATCCAGCCTCGCTCAGGCTGCAGGCGGCAACCCCGAGGCCATCTTCGCGGAGGCACGCCAGTCGACGGTGGAAGTCAGCACCAACATCGACGCTGCCTTCATCCAAGACTACGGCGGTTCCGGCTCAGGTACCGGCTTCCTCGTCGATGCCGCCCGCGGGTGGATCATCACGAACGCCCACGTGGCCGGCTACTCCCCTAGCGAGGTAACCGTGAAGTGGGAAGATGGCCAAGAGAGCAAGGCCACCGCCATCTACGTCGACCCGCATGTCGATGTCGCCGTGCTCGCGGTCGACCCGCTAGACGCTCGCAAACGCCAAGCAGCACGCTTGGCCTGTGGCCCCTCTCCCGGTGCCGGCCATCCCGTCGGCGTCCTCGGTCACCCCATCGGCTTCAGTTACAACGCCTCACGGGGCATCGTCTCCGGCAGCACCTCGCGCTTCGGGCAGGACCTCATCCTCATGGACGCCGCCGTGAATCACGGCAATTCCGGCGGGCCAGTATTCAGCTTGGATAGCGGTGCCGTCATCGGCATTGCTACCCTCACCATGAACACCGAAGAGGTTCATGGCATTACGCTTGCCGTGCCTATCCGTTTTCCCTGCCGCATCGTGCAGTTGCTTGCCGCCGGTAAGGATCCCTCGCCGCCGGACCCACGCTTGGCATTTGCCATGAACCTCGACGATGAGATGACGCTTAGTGTCGCCGCCAACTTCCTGCCGCCGGGAAACATCGCCCTGCAGACCGGTGACGAAGTGCTGGCAGTAGGCAGCCCTGCAGTGAAGGTGCGCACGTATACGGAAATGGTAGATGCGCTGCGGGGCCAGGTAGGCAACACCACCTTGGTGGTGCGTCGCCGCGGTACCGAAAAAACCATCACCGGCATCATCCCGATGGCGCCGCAGGTTACCCGCCGTCGTGGCGTACTGCTTTCCGGGGCGTTGTTGGCTGCTTCCAGCCCAGAGTACGCGCCATGGTGGGGCTTCCAGCGGCCGGTGTTCGCCGTAGAAGATGTTGCCGGAGGGTCAGGCGCCGATGAAGCCGGGTTCCATGTCGGCGATATCATCATGAACATCGAAGGCCAGCCCGTGGACAGCTTCGCCGCTGTGGCTGCGGCAGCCCAACGGGCCACGGAAGAAGAACGTGAACTCGACGTCCTGGTCCTGCGCCTTCTGGACTCCGATGTAGACAGCAAGGCAACCTTCCGTCGATTGAAGCTGGCAGAGCCGGAAACTGAACTGGTCGGCGCCGGCGACGCCACCAAGGCCAGCAAGGCAACAAAAAAGGCGGCCCGCTAGCGGACCGCCTTCACCTGTAAACCGGTCATCCGGGGTCAGGTAATCCATGCGTGAGGAAACGATCAATACGAATCGACGTCTCAGGGAATAATCAGAGCCACTACGCGCTGCTGAGGAACAATGAAGTCGTAGAGCGGCGTAGGCGTACCCGCCATCGTAATGCGCAAACGGTACGGCACGTGGTTGCCCACGAAAGTGGTCCGCGGCACGTCAAGCTTCCAGCGGCCAAATGGCGCATCCGCCAAAACGACAGTGCAAACCGCCTGGCCGAAGGTCTGCCAAACACCGCCGCCGACTTCGCCCGCCAGCGTCACTACCGTAGAAGTCTTGCCAGTAGGCAACAAGCACCCACCCCGCGATACCACACGGTCATTCGCGGCCACAAACGTGTCCTGCACATCACCATCAGTAATGGTGGCTCTAGGCGTCTTGTCCAGCACATTGCTCGGGTTGGTCGTCGAGATTTCAAGCGCATAGAGCTTGCCATCCGTGCCCAGGTAACCGGCTGCCGACACCAAGTCCGGCGTGCTGACATTGTTGCGGAGGAACCCCACCGAGTTCGGGTCGACACCGAAGCCGTAGTTATTGTGAACCGTCTCGAAGTAGGGAGCGAGGTTCTGGGTGCCGTTCGCATCCGTCCACAAGCCCGTCGCCGGCTCCACAGCGTTAAGCCGTGCATCATCGATGGGTACAATCTTCACGCCGGCAATCGCTAGCGGCTTGCCATTCTTGCGCGGCGCGTCCGAAACGTTGCCGGCCAGAACAGTCTCGCCCAAGGAAACGTTCATGAGCGTGGCGATGGTCAAGCCCGTCGCATCGTCCCGCATGCCGTCCATGATGCAGGTGCCGCCGACGAAGCCTTGCTGCTTCTGGCCAGACAACTGCGAGTAACCGGCGGCCTGGAAGGCGTCGGTCGAAGTCATCATGTCGATGTTGAGTTTGTGCAGCGGCGATGTCAGCACAGTGCTGGCGTTGATTTGGATGGTGACGCCATCGCAAACCATCGTCGCCGAGGTGGACGAGTTGCGCACAATGCTCTGGATGGGGCCTTCGATGGAGAGCGGCGCGATAGCTGCAGCGGCGTTACCGGCCACCACTGTGCCCAACCCCAATAGAGCTGCGCTGACGACGTGACGGAGGGTATTCCGCGACGCTGAAGAGGAAATAGACATAGGAGGCTCACTTCTGCTTGGAGTTGGACGGGGGCTCTGAAAAGCCCCCGCCTCACCGGATTCACACCCGGCGAGAAGAAGGTTCTCTCCCGGCGGATTACCAAGCACGAAGCGCGCCAATCAAAAATAACAGTTTTGTTTCAGGCGGTTACAAGACACCGAAGACCCGCAAACGCCGCTATCGACAAAAGCAGCGACTATCCGAAAACCCCTACAAAATACGGGTTTTCATTTACTCCGCAGGCGACTAGCCACCAAGGCGGCGAGGTAATTGGCGAAGTCCTCACCTAGCCCTGGGTGCTTCAAACCGAACTCCACGGTGGCTTCCAGATAACCGAGTTTCGAACCACAGTCATAGCGCTTGCCCTCAAAGGCGTAGGCCCTCACCGGGTCTTCGCCGAGCAGCGCAGCAATGCCGTCCGTCAACTGAATTTCACCGCCCGCCCCGCGACCAATCTTCGCCAACTTCTCGAAGATTTTGCCAGCGAGGATGTAGCGACCCACCACGGCCAGGTTGGAGGGCGCCGTGCCCGACTTCGGCTTTTCGACAATACGCTGCACCAGGGAGACGCGGCCCGTCGGTTCCCCCGCGAATGCGGATTCCGCCGGGTCCTCAGTGGCGGCAACAATGCCGTACTTGTGGGTTTCGCTGGGGGCTACCGTCTGCACACCAAGAACACTACCGCCATGGCGGGCGTGTACGGCAGCCATCTGGGCAAGGCACGGCGTCTCAGCGTCGATGAGATCGTCCGCCAAGTGGACGAAGAACGGCTCATCGCCAACCACCGGCCTGGCACACAGCACCGCGTGGCCTAGGCCCAACGGCGCAGGCTGACGAATGTAGATGCAATTGGCCTGACGAGGCAGAATGCCGCGCAGGCTCTCGAGCAGGTCGTGTTTGCCCTGCTCCTGGAGTGCGGCCTCCAGTTCAGGGTCCGAGTCGAAGTGGTCTTCGATGGCGCGTTTGCTGCTGCCGGTGATGAACACGAGGTTCTCGGCACCAGCGGCGAGCGCCTCTTCCACGGCGTACTGGATGAGTGGCTTATCCACTACTGGCAGCATTTCCTTCGGACTCGCCTTGGTGGCGGGAAGAAAACGGGTGCCGCGGCCGGCCACGGGGAAAACAGCAGTGCGAATGATTCGGGTCATGGCTTCATCCTAAAGCGGAACCGCAACATGATACCGACAATAACACTGCAACTCCGTGACCGGCCCCACCCACGGGCGATTAATGCCTAGTGACTGGTAGCACCACTGGGGGCACCACCCGCCGTAGCACCCGAGGCAGCAGCGGCACCCCCCGTCTGCCCTTTACCATCCAACCGGAGATTCCCGCGGTTGCGGTCCACCAGCTTCTTGCCCACGCCCTTGACGCGCGCGACTTCTTCGAGCGACTTGAACGGGCCATTTTTTTCCCGCGCAGCCACGATGGCTTGGGCCTTGGCAGGACCAATACCCACCAACTCCTTCTGGAGCGTGCGGGCGTCCGCGGTGTTCACGTTCACGGGGCCGGCAGCGGCCGGCACCATGACGGTGAGCCCGGCAGCGAGGATGGCGCCCGCCGCGAGCAAACGAGCCCGCGTACGGAGAGGACCCGGGGCCGGCCGACTGGCCGGTGCAGAGGGTTGAGAAACGAAATAGGGTTTCATGAAATGCTCCTTGCTTGAAGCGGGGACCGACCGTAGTCCCCGGACAAGTTCAGGATGCCCACAGCCCACCAGCGAAACCAGCCAGGAAACGCACGCATTCACGCGAAAATGCGCCGCCCCAACGACGAGGCAACGGCTATGCAGGCGCTTGCGCCAATAACTCGAATACCCATTGCCGCGGGAGCGAACCGACCGACTCCGGGCCAAGCGCTAAGTTTGGGTTTCTTCCTGGGCGCGCGGTGCTGGCAACAGGACATCCACTTCCGCTAACGGCTTCAAGCCATCCCAGGTCTTGCAACCGGGGCATTGCCAGAAAAAGGTGGTGGTAGAAAAGCCGCATTGCTGGCAACGATACCGGGCGTTCTTGCGTGCCTGCTTGCGCAAAGCGGCGCACACCCCATCCAACTGCGTATCGCCGAGGCTGCCACCCTCCGGCAAGACCGCCCGCAACACTTCGCCAATGCCAGGACGCTCCAGCAAGTGGACGCGGGTTAACTCGCGGAGCAGCGGCAAATCGAGGTAATCGCCGAGTAAGGCAGCCTGCACCACATGCGTCCGTACCGAAGGCTGCGCCTTGTCGAGCCAGTCCTATGCCAGGGCTGCATCGCCACCGGCAGCCACTGCGCGCCGCACCCGTGGCAACACCTCGGGTGCCAAGTCGGGTTGCTGCTCAAGCCCACGCCGTAACCACTCCATGGCCTCCAGTGGTTCGCCGTCATGAACGGCAAGATCCGCTCGCAACAAGGCTGCACGCGGGAAACGCTTCAGTTCAGCCTTGGCGGATTTCAGTTGTTCGCGGGCCACTTCCCACTGCTGTGACGCCAACGCCGCACCAATGATTTCGCAGGCGTAATGCGCAACCTCGTGCTCGCTGTTGGGGCGCCCAATCCTCGCCAGTGCCTGGCCCACCTCCATGGCATGCGCCCAGTCGCGCTGCAACTCATAGAGGCGAATCAAATCCTTGAGCGCTGCTAGACGGTAAGTGCCGCCCTCGGACAATGGCTGTAGCAGTTTCTCGGCGCGGTCGTGCAGCCCGGCGCGGAAGTAGTCTTGCGACAAGGCATAAGTCGCCTGCTCGCGCTGACGGGGATCGAGATCTTCACGGCTGATGAGGTTTTGGTGCACGCGGATGGCGCGGTCAATTTCGCCGCGGCGCCGGTAAAGCGCACCCAAGGCCAAATGCATCTCTACGGTGTCTTGGTCCGCCTCTACCGCGCGCAGGAAGGCTTCCAGTGCTCGGTCGGGTTGGTCTTGTACCAGATAGTTAAGACCGGCGAGATACTCGCGCGAGGCTGGACGGGGCTCGGGGGTACCGCCAATGCGCCAGCGGCGCGCGGCATACCAGCCGAACACGACAGCAGCCGCAATAATGGCGATGTTGCGAAGAACGTGACCGACGACCATGGCGTCAGTGTAACGCGGGAGCGCGACCCAGCGTGCGCCAACCCACAAAAGGAATCATTCCCGTATGGGATAAGCCTGCCCGTCGTTTACGCGATCACGGAGATCTTTACCGGGCTTGAAATGAGGCACGTATTTGCCAGCCAGCGCCACCGCTTCGCCCGTTTTCGGGTTGCGGCCTTGGCGGGGCGGCCTGAAATGCAGCGAGAAACTGCCAAACCCACGGATTTCGATGCGCTCGCCGTTGGCGAGGGCGTCACCCATGATATCGAGCAGTTGCTTGACCGCCAGCTCCACATCCTTCGAAGGAAGGTGCTGCTGCTTGGCAGTCATCAGTTCGATTAATTCGGACTTCGTCATGCGGAGGCCTGCATCGCGAAAACCGTGGAGGGAAACGGTCCGTCGGCGGGGGCTATCCCCCGCCGACGGTATGCCGTCAGTCGTCGTTGCGGTCCGACAGCTGCGCCTTCAGCAGGTCGCCGAGGCTGGTGCCGGTCGACTCCGCGGAGCCACCGTACTGCGACACGGCTTCTGCCTCCTCATGGGCCTCCTTGGCCTTGATGGAGAGCGCAATCGAACGGGTCTTGCGATCGACACCCGTGAAGCGGGCCTCGATTTCCTCGCCGACCTTCAGCACGCTGCGCGCGTCTTCGACGCGGTCACGAGCCAGTTCGGAAGCACGCAGGTAGCCTTCCACGCCACCTTCGAGGTCGATGACCGCGCCACGGGCATCCACTTCGCGCACCACACCGCGGACGATGCTGCCCTTGGGATGCTCGGCCAAGTAGCCCGAGAACGGATCCTTCGCCATCTGCTTGATGCCGAGGGAAATACGCTCGCGCTCCGGGTCGATGGAGAGAACCATCGCTTCGAGGTTGGCGCCCTTGGCGTAGTTGCGAACGGCTTCTTCGCCCGGGGCATCCCAAGAGATGTCCGAGAGATGCACAAGACCGTCGATACCACCAGCCAGGCCGATGAAGATACCGAAATCGGTGATGGACTTGATCTGGCCGGACACGCGGTCGCCACGGTTGTAGTTCTCGGAGAACTCCTTCCAGGGGTTCGGCTTGCACTGCTTCAGGCCGAGCGAGATACGACGACGCTCCTCGTCGATGTCGATGACCATGACCTCGACTTCTTCGCCAACCTGGACCACCTTGCCCGGGTTGACGTTCTTGTTGGTCCAGTCCATCTCGGAGACGTGCACCAAGCCTTCGACGCCCTCTTCGATTTCCACGAAGCAGCCGTAGTCGGCGATGTTGGTGACCTTGCCCCAGATGCGGCTTTCCGCCGGGTAGCGACGAGCAATGTGCTGCCAGGGGTCCGCGCCGAGCTGCTTAATGCCCAGCGAAACGCGCTGACGCTCGCGGTCGAACTTGAGGATGCGGACGTCGATTTCGTCACCGACCTTGACCACTTCCGACGGATGCTTGACGCGCTTCCACGCCATGTCCGTGATGTGCAGCAGGCCATCGATGCCGCCGAGGTCCACGAACGCGCCGTAGTCGGTGAGGTTCTTGACCGAACCCTTGACGATGGCACCTTCCTGGAGGTTGTCCAGCAGAGCCGAACGCTCGGCGCTGTATTCCTGCTCGACCACCGCACGACGCGACACAACGACGTTGTTGCGCTTCTGGTCCAGCTTGATGACCTTGAACTCGAGGACCTTGCCTTCGAGATAGGACGGGTCGCGCACGGGGCGCACGTCAACGAGTGAGCCCGGCAGGAAGGCACGGACGTTCTCGATCTCGACGGTGAAACCGCCCTTGACGCGGCCGTTGATGATGCCCTGCACGATGGCTTGGTCGTTGAACGCCACTTCGAGGCGCGTCCAAGTACGAGCACGCTTGGCCTTCTCGCGCGACAGACGGGTGGCACCCGTGCCGTCTTCAACGCTGTCCAGCGCCACTTCGACCATCTCGCCGACGACGGCTTCGACTTCGCCCTTTTCGTTCTTGAACTGCTCGACCTCAATGACCGCCTCGGACTTCAGTCCGACGTTGACCACGACGAAGTCGGGGCCGACGGAGACGATGAGACCGGTGAGGATCTGGCCCGGCTTGATACGCTGGGAAGCCAGACTTTGTTCAAACAGTTCAGCAAAAGATTCGCTCATGGGGTGGATTGCGAGCGCCGGAGGCGCCGCCTCTCTAGGGTTGTGTCGGGCCGCGGAAAACACGGGAAAACCGACGGGTTACAGAAACGCGGCACCACGGCGGGCAAGCCCACCCCGGAACCACACCGGGAATGCCTTCAGCCAACACCGAAGCGCGCGCGTGCCAAAGCAAGCACTTGCGCCACGACGGTGTCCGGCGGGAGACGAGTCGAATCGATGATGATGGCGTCGGGCGTGGCTACCAACGGTGCCACCGGGCGGGTGGCATCGCGGCGGTCGCGCTCGGCGATCTCCAACGAAAGGTCCGCGAGATTAGCATTAATACCCTTTTCCATCAACTGCTTATGGCGTCTTGCCGCGCGTTCTTCCGCGCTTGCCGTCAGGAACACCTTCAGCCCCGCGTCCGGAAAAATAACGGAGCCCATGTCCCGCCCGTCCGCCACCAAACCGGGCAGCACAGCGAAAGCCCGTTGCCTCTCCACCAGCGCTTGACGCACGGCGGGCCAGGCCGCCACCCGTGAAGCGGCAGCGCCGGCCGATTCGGTCCGGATGGCGCTGGCGACGTCGAGGCCGCCCAGCACAATGCGCTCGTCCCCGTTTGACGTGGCGCCGAACACGACGTCCATGGTGCGCGCGAATGCCGCGTGCCCGGCTTCGTCCGTGGCCGCTACGCCGACAGCAGCGGCCCCATGCGCTACCACGCGATAAAGCGCGCCGCTATCGAGCAAGTGCCAACCGAGCGCCGCCGCCACCCGCCGACACACCGTCCCCTTGCCGGAGCCGCTGGGGCCATCAATGGCAAGAACGGGAGGCAATGGCATCAGGCTGGGGCCACAGCGAGGCCGATAGCCCCCGCCAAAGCGGCAAATGACGGGAACGAGGTGGCGACGTTGGCCACATCCTCGATGAGTAGCGGGCCGCTGGCGGCAAGGCTGGCGACAGCAAACGCCATAGCGATGCGATGGTCACCCCGGCTATCCACCGTGCCCGGGCCAAACGGTCGGGACCCTGCCGCGCAACCGGCGAGCACCATGCCGTCATGACGCGCCTCGCAAGGAATACCCAGCGCCTTCAGGCCCGCTTCCATGGAGGCGATACGGTCGCTTTCCTTGACGCGGAGTTCCTCCGCACCTTCGACAATGGTTTCGCCTTCGGCACAAGCGGCCGCGACAAACAGCACGGGAAATTCATCGATGGCCAAAGGCACCAGTTCGCGCGGTACCCGAATACCTTTGAGGCGTGAAGCGTGAACCTCGATGTCCGCCACCGGCTCGCCGCCCGCCTCGCGCGGGTTCAGGATGCGCAGATCCGCACCCATCAAGCGCAGGATATCGATGACACCGGTACGCGTCGGGTTTAGGCCAACATTTTTCACCAGCAGTTTGCCCTGCGGCGCGATGCTGCCAGCCACCAGGAAGAAAGCAGCGGAAGAGATATCTCCGGGAACCTCAAGCGTGCAGCCCTGCAGGCGCTCCGGCGGATGCAGCACGACCGTCCGCGTGCTGCCGTCCACGGTCGTGGAAACTGCCGCGCCGAAGGCTCTGAGCATGCGCTCGGTGTGGTCGCGGGTAACGGCGTGTTCAATGACGGTGGTCGGCCCGTCGGCGTAAAGACCCGCCAACAACAGCGCCGACTTCACCTGCGCGCTCGCGACCTGAAGGTCGTGCACCACACCATGCAAGCGTCCGCCTTCCTTGCCGACGCCGTGCACCGTCACCGGTGGTGTCCCGTTGTTGGTGCTGATGACAGCGCCCATCT
>CALPVO020000002.1 GCA_943327025.2 Janthinobacterium lividum | reverse complement strand
TGCCAGCTTGCGGATGACGGCTAGCACCTCGCTGACCATGGTGGGGTCGAGCGCTGAGGTGGGTTCGTCGAACAGAATGATTTCCGGGTCCATGGCAAGGCAGCGTGCAATGGCGACACGTTGCTTCTGACCACCGGATAGCTGCTCTGGCAAGAAATGAGCGCGCTCGGCGAGACCCACCAGACGCAGCAGGTCCATGCACTTGGTCTGCGCGGCGGCTGGCGCCATCCCTTTAAGCTTGATGGGTGCCAGCGTGAGGTTTTCGAGTACGGTGAGGTGCGCAAACAAATTGAAAGATTGGAACACCATGTTCATGCGCTGGCGGAGTTTGGGGACATCCGCGCCGGGGGCAAGTACGTCCTGTCCGTCAATCTCGATGGTGCCGCCGGTGGGTTGCTCCAGCAGGTTCAGGCAGCGCAGGAAGGTGCTCTTGCCGGTTCCCGAGGGGCCGATGATGGAGACCACCTCACCCTTGCGAATTTCGGTGTTGATGTCCTTCAGTACCACGGTATTGCCGTAGCGCTTGGCCAAATGTTCGACGCGGATCATGCTGCACCCCCAGTGGCGCGACGACGTTTCGGGTCCATACGGCGTTCGAGTTCATCCAGTAACTGCATCAGAATCCAGGAGACTAGGAAGTAAAGGATGGCCACCAAGACCAACGGGAAGAAGGCATCGAAGGTACGGCTACGGATGAGGTCGCTGGCCTTCGTGAGGTCTTCCACGGCGATGTAACCGACGATGGACGTCATCTTCACGAGCGAGATGAACTCACCCTTGTAGACGGGCAGGATACGTAGCAGAGCCTGCGGCATGACGATGTGCAGGAAGGTGCTGGTGGGCGTGAAGCCCATGGCGATGCCAGCTTCCGATTGGCCACGGTCCACACCTTCGATACCAGTGCGGAACATCTCGGAGACGTAGGCCGCGAAGTTCATGCCGAAGGCGACGACTGCCACCAACACCGGCGAGATGTCGATGGAGGCGAACACCACGTAGAAAATGAGCATGAGCAACACGAGTACCGGCAGCCCACGTAACAGCGAGATATAAATGCCGGCCGGGACGCTCAGCCAGCGGCGCGGAGACATGCGCAGATAGCAAACCAGAGCGCCGAGCAGGGTGCCGAAAATGGTGGCCAGAATCGAGATGAGGACGGTGGTCTGCAAGCCCTTCCAGATGAGCAGATAACGGTCTTCCTTGATGAGGTTGTCCTCGATGCTGGTACGCAACGCGGACAGGAAGCCGGGAGCAGCCGCCGCTGCCGCCGTGTCACTGGCAGTGGGCGCCATGCCGGCGGTACCGCCAGCCTCGGGGGCCACACGGCTCTTTAGTGCGTAAGCGACGGCATTCACTTGGTCATACGGGTCGGAGAAGTCGATTCGCTTCAGGCGTTCTGGTGTGATGAAAATGCTGCTGCTGACCAGATCGACTTTGCCGGTGGCCACGGCAGCGACGAGGCTGCCGAATTCCATGTTCGAATACTCGACCTTGCGACCAATGGAGGCGGCGAATCTGGAGATAAGCTCAGCGTCGATACCGACAATCTCGCCATCCTGTACGTACAGGTAGGGCGGGTTCGACGCATTGACACCCGCCTTGAGGACTCCGTTGCGCCCATCGTTCACGATGGTGGGCATTACCCGCGTGTTCTCGTCCTTCCAATGCTTGAACAGTTTGTCGTACTCGCCCGTACGGCGCAGTTCTGCCAGAAAGGCATTGAATTGGTCACGCAGGGCGGTGTTTGATTTGTTGAAGCCGACGCCGAGGGGGAAGCCGAACAGGGGCTCCTTCAGCATGGTCATGTTCTTTTCGGTAGTAAAGAGTTCGAGGACGCCGGGTTCATCGGCGAAGGCGACGTCCGCTTTGCCCGTATTGAGTGCGAGGTTGACGTCGGTGACGCCGGCGGTGAAGGCCAGTACCGTAGCCTTTGGATAGGTGTTGCGGGCGTAGCCTTCCTGCGCCGAGCCTTGCAGCACGGCAATGCGCAGGCCGTCGAAATCCGCGATGCCATGAATGACTCGTTCGGCGGGGTTCGACGCCGCGTCGGCCCTTGCGATACCGGGTAGGTAACCTGCTGCCATGATGCCCAGCATTAGTACGCCAGTGGCGGCGAGGGACCACGCCTGGCGGGCAAGACGACGAACCGTAGTGGTCCGCAGACCGGTGTGGAAGCGAGCCGAAGCTAACATCTTCATCCCCTGTACGGGCGGTGCCCGACGTTGTTTTGGGTTCCGGCGGCACCTGCCGCCTGCGAACGTTGAACTGCATTCTCGCAGATGCGCGCTTTGGCGTCTTCCCGTGTGTATTATCGGGTCATGAACCGTCGCAAATTCGTCTTGGGGACCTTGGCAGGGCTTGGCGCTCTGGGGGTGGGTTGGTCGGTGCTGCCACAACGGCAGCGCATGAACCCCGGCGACCCCTTGCCAACCACTGGAACCCAGCAAGCCTTCAATGGTTGGGTGAAGATTGACGCAGACGGCGTCGTCACCATTGTCATGGCAAAGTCTGAGATGGGGCAGGGTACGCATACCGGCCTCGCCATGCTGTTGGCCGAGGAACTGGACGCGGATTGGTCCAAGGTTCGGCTCGAAACTTCGCCTATCGACGGCATCTACAACAATCTTGGCGTATTCGACGGTGGCCCGCCGCTAGATCCCGGCAGCCCTGGGCTGATGGAGCGTTTCGCGGCGCATATGGGCGCCAAGGTCATGCGCGAGTTCGGCGTGATGACGACAGGCGGTTCCTCCAGTCTGAAGGACCTTTGGCTACCAATGCGTCAGGCAGGCGCCGCGGCGCGCGGCATGTTGGTCGCCGCTGCCGCCAAGGCGTGGAATGTCCCGGCGAATGAGATTCAGGTGGCGGACGGCGTGCTTTCACATGCCTCAGGCAAGACGGCGGGCTTCGGTGAATTCGCTGCGGCCGCGGCCGCGCTGCCTGTAGATATGGCGCCCCCGCTGAAGGCGCCCGAGAAGTTCAAACTCATCGGCCAACCCGTGCCACGGTTGGATGCGGTTGCCAAGTCGAACGGCAGCGAGTTGTTTGCGCTGGACGTACGCCCGGCAGGCTTGCTTTATGCCACTGTGGTCATGTGTCCTACGCCGGGGGGCAAGGTGAAGTCCTTCGACCCCACTGCAGTGCTTGCCATGCCAGGTGTGCGGCGAGTGATGGCCGTCGATGGCCATGTCGGAGGTACCGCCGGTGTGGCTGTTATCGCCAGCAATACTTGGCAGGCCTTGCAGGGCGCCAAGGCCTTGCCGGTCGTTTGGGAGGCAGGTGCGGGCGCAACGCTCGACAGCCAGGGTATTCGGCAACAGTTCAAGTCGGCGCTGGCGCAGGAAGGCGACGCTTTCTTGGAACGTGGCGATGCAGTTGCCGCCCTGGCCACGGCCAGTCGGCAGGTCACTGCCGAATACTGGGCCCCTTATCTGGCGCACGCCACTATGGAACCGGCGAATTGCACGGTTTTCGTCAAGGGCGAAACTGCGGAAGTTTGGGCACCCACTCAGGTCCCCCGTTTTGCCCGTGATGCCGTGGCCAAGGTGCTGGGCATGTCAGCCGAGGCCGTAGTGCTGCATCAGCCTACCCTCGGTGGCGGGTTCGGGCGTCGGCTCGAGGTGGACTACGTAGCGCAGGCGGCGCAAGTCGCCAAGGCGATGCCCGGCGTCCCGGTGCAGACAGTCTGGAGTCGCGAGCAAGACACCCAACATGACTTCTACCGCCCGGCATGCCTGGCGTCTTTCCGCGCAGGCCTCGACACCGCGGGCCGGATTGTCAGTTGGCAGAACACCTCGGCAGGGCAGCCCATCACTCCTGCCTATATGCATCGCCACCTGGGTTTCCCGGAGATGGGTGCCGACACGGCCACCAGTGAGGGTGCCTTCGACCAAGCTTACGAATTTCCCGCCGCACGGGTTGCCCATGTGGCAGTACCCTTGCCCATTCCGGTCGGCTTCTGGCGCGCGGTGGGCCATTCCCATCAGGCGTTCTTCAAGGAAGGCTTCCTTGACGAGGTAGCCCATGCGGCCGGGCGCGACCCGTTGCTCTACCGCAGCGATCTGCTCGCGAATCACCCTCGGCAACGGCGGGTGCTGGAGCGTCTGGCCGAAGTAGCGCGTTGGCATGAACCTTTGGCATTGAAGGTGCCAGGCTCCTGGGTGGGTCGGGGCGTGGCGCTGCATCAGGCCTTTGGCAGTGTGGTCGGCGAGGTTGCCGAGGTTTCCATCAACGAAGCGGGCGTCATTCGCGTGCATCGTGTGGTGTGCGTGGTGGAGTGCGGCTATCCCGTCAATCCGGGTCTCATTCGCCAACAGGTAGAGGGTAGCGTCCAGTTCGGTTTGGGTGCTGCTCTGCATGGCGAAATCACTTTCGCCGAAGGACGCGTCGTTCAGTCGAACTTCCACGACTACCCCTTGCTGCGGTTGCATGAGGCACCGGAAGTCGTGGTCGATATCCTTTCCGCCGGCGAGACCCCGCAAGGCATCGGGGAACCTGCGGTGCCGCCGATAGCGCCTGCGGTGGCTAACGCCGTCTATGCGGCTACCGGTGTGCGCCTGCGGGAACTGCCGCTGCGCATCGAACCAGGCATGCTGGCACGCAGTGCGCCGCCAGCAACGGTGGGGTGAAGTCAGCCCTCCAAGGTTTGTGTGACACGCTTCACCGTTTCGCTCGCTTGCTGGAATTCTGCTGCTCGCGCCACAGATGTCCATCGCTTCCGCAGGGTAAAGTTCGGGTATTAGCGTCGCCGCTGGCTTCGCCGAGTCGGGGGCAGGATGAACGCCGATACCGCACGATTACAGGCACTCTCCAGTGGATGGCGAGTGGATCACCTGTCAGCCGAGGCCTTGCTGAAGGCCCAGCAGCGTGTGCTTGCCCATCTGGCCGGGAACTCTTCGCTCGCAGAATCGCTGGACGAAATTGCACGCTTCGCCGAGGCTTGTATCCCCGGCATGTTCGGCTCCATTCTTTACTACGACGACCGCGCCGGCTGCCTGCGGCGAGGTGGTTACGGCAAATTGCCAGATAGCTTTGCCGCCATCGTGGATGGGCTCGTTCCCGGGCCCGCCAGTGGTAGTTGCGGTACCTGTGCTTATCGCGCCGAACGGGTTATCAGTGAAGATGTCTTCACGGACCCGTTATGGGCAGGCTTACACGATTTGTGCCGCCAACACCATATTCGCTCGGCTTGGTCGACGCCGTTGAAGAGTAGTCGGGACGGGAGCCTTCTTGGCGTGTTTGGCATGTATCACTCGGAAGTGAGCATACCGTCAGCCGCAGATCTGCAGTTGGTAGACCATTTCGTTCACCTCGCCGCTATCGCCGCCGAACGGCATCGCGATAATCATGAACGTGTTTACGCTGCCGAGCACGACCCACTGACGGATCTTGGCAATCGGCGGCAACTGGAAACCTACGGTCCGCTACTGCTCGAGGAACATCGCGCTGCCAAAGCACCGCTCTCCATGGCTTTTGTGGACCTTGATAACTTCAAAGCCTTCAACGACGCGTTTGGTCACCATGCAGGGGATACCTTGCTGAGGGGTGTTTGCGACCGCGTGCGCACCACGTTGAAAGAGGCCAAGTTACATGTCCGTTACGGCGGCGACGAGTTGGTCATCCTGCTGCCCGTGGGGCTTGCAGAGGCGGAGACACAAATCATGGCCATGCAGGCCGTGTTACGTGAGCCCATAGCCGTGGGTGAGACCGCGCCGAAGATAACAGCGTCGTGCGGTATCGTGCAGGTGGACACTACCGCGCTCGACCTCGATTCCTGCTTGGCCCAGGCCGATGAAGGCTCCCGCCAGGCAAAGGCGCTCGGTGGTGACCGTTGCGTCGTGCTTGATGAAGGGCAGTCCGCTGAAGTACTGCGTCGTCGCCGGATGTTGCGCGACCTTGAGCAAGCGATCAACGAAGGACAAGTAGAGCCGTATTTTCAGCCGGTAGTCAGTCTGGTCACTGGCGAGCCGCAAGGGTTTGAGTTGCTGTTCCGAACCAGTGCGCCTGGTCTGCAGGAAGCGTCGGTCTACGATTGCATCGTGATGGCCGAAGACTCGGGCCTGATTCACCGTTTGGGGCTGGGCGTGCTGCGGTTTGCCTTGGAAGCACAGGTCAAGCATCGCGAGGCGCTGGCGGGGTTGGTGCTTGGCGTCAACGTTTCCGTTTTGCAGTTGGTGCGCCGCGATTTTGCCGATGCTGTCGCCAGTGCTCTTGAAGAAACGGGCGCAGAGGCTGCAGGGATCTACCTCGAAGTGACCGAAAGCCAATGGCTGGACACCGGTGGGCCGGCCCGGGACACGCTCGCGCGGCTGAAGCAAATGGGTTTCCGACTGGCGCTCGACGACTTCGGCACCGGTTACGCCTCCTTGGCCTATCTGCAGGCGCTGCCGCTCGACAGTATCAAGATTGACCGTCGCTTCGTTTCAGCCATAGGTGACGGCGGCGGGCGGGATGCGTCCCTGTGCCGCGCTCTGCTGGCGATGGGGCAGGCGACCGGTTTGGTGGTGGTTGCCGAGGGTGTGGAAACTCGTGCCCAAGCCGGTGCGTTGGCCGCGCTGGGCTTTGATCGCGCGCAGGGATTTCTCTGGGCCGAAGCCATGCCGTTGGCGGGTGCGCTGGAGTGGCTTGCCAGACAGCGAGCCAAGTCGGCCGCCTGACTTCCGGCGAATCGAGTTGTTCGGGTCTCGGTCCGGACCGAAGCAAAAAACAGTCAGTACTGTTTCTTTTTTTCATCACCCTCCGTAACATCACGTGGGACCGAAAGTCTGGCCGGGCGAGGTGCCCATGCAAACGACAATCGCGCTGCGTGCGCCAGTGCAGGTGGCTTACCACGTCGCGGACCCTGAACAGGCTGCCGTCGATTTCGCACAGCGTTTCGGCTGGGGTCCATTTTTCCTGATGGAACACATCCCTTTGGCCTCCTGCCTCTACCGTGGGCAGCCCGGCGTGTTTGACCACACCAGTGCTTATGGGCAAGCGGGTTCTATGATGGTGGAACTCATTCACGGCCATGGCAATGCGCCGAGCGTCTTGAATGAAGCCTTCGCGCCTGACGCCTTCGGCTTGCACCATATGGCGATTTTTGAAGAAGACCTTGAGGGTGCGTTGTCCAGTTGGGAAGCGCGCGGAGCGCAAATAGCCATGCGCGCGAGCACCACCACGGGCGTCGACTTCGCCATGGTGGATACGCGTGCCCAATATGGGCACTACCTCGAAATCTACCCGCCGGTGAAAGCCTTGGCGAAGTTCTACGCGTACGTTAAGGCAGCGGCGGCAGGGTGGGACGGTTCCGATCCCGTTCGTCGCCTGCGTACCTGATTCGCCAAAAATACATCCACAACACCAGTTTTCAGTTGTTTACTCCGGAGTCGCACATGGGTCGTTTGCAGGGAAAGATTGCGGTCGTGCTGGGCGCGGCCGGTGAGGGCAACATGGGCCAGGTCATGGCTCGCCGGTTTGCAGCGGAGGGCGCCACGGTGGTGGTGGCGGGGCGCCAGTTGGCGTCGCTGGAAGCGCTCGCCATGGAAATCGGTGGTCTCGCGGTTGCTTGCGACATCACCCAAAAGGCCGATGTGTTGGCGTTGGTGGAGCGTACGGTAGCGGCCTACGGGCGGCTCGATGTAGCGGTTAATGCTACCGGTTGGGGCCTGATGGGCAAGATTCTCGACACTACCGAGGAGCAGCTGGACAAGGTTTCCGCCCTGCAGTTCAAGGGGCCATACTTCTTCTTGCAGTCGGTCGTACCGGCCATGGTGAAGTCGGGGGGTGGTTCCATCATCCTGATCACCTCAGCCTCGGTCTATCGGGTGTTGCAGCACCACGCCGCCTACATCGCCACCAAAGCGGCCGGCGATGCGCTCATGCGGTGCTTTGCCAACGAGTTCGGTGCCAAGGGCATCCGCATCAATTCCATCGCGCCGGGCTTGACGACGACACCCATGACGCTCAAGGACGTCGGGGTGCCGGGTCTGGAGGAGGCATTCGTCCGGGAGTATCCCTTGGGCCGCATTGGCACCCCGGATGATGTCGCTGACGCGGCCTTGTGGCTGGCGGGGGACGAGTGCTTCATGACGGGTGAGGTGTTGCAGGCCAACGGTGGACTGATGCTGCGCCGCAACCCCCAACCGGCGGACATCAATGCCTCCTTGAAGGCGGCCGCGGCGAAGGCGGCGAACTCCGGCTAGCACGCTGCTGACGGGAAAAACGCGCACCAAAATTGCGCGGACCGACCTGAAACGGTACACTCGACGGGCTGAACCGGCCTTGGCAAGGACGGCGCAGGGGTCCGGAAGCTTCCGGGGAGCCCCGCGAAGCGACAGTTGGCGGCCCCTAGCGGGCCGTTTTGCTTTTTGGAAGGAACGTAATCGATGGCGCAACTGCGGCAAGGGCTGTTCGCGGCGATGGAGCCGGTGGTACAGGTCGCAGGGTACGAGCTGGTCGAGGTGGAGATGGTGGGTGCCGGGCGGGAAGCTGTCCTGCGCATTTACATCGACCGCCTCCCAGGTTCGGGCGAAGCGGTGGTTCCGGACAGTGATGGCGCGGCGGGCGACGTGGCGGCCCAGGGCGGCATCACCGTGGATGACTGCGAGAAGGTCAGCCGGGCGCTTAGCGAGTGGCTCGATGTGGAAGACCCCATTTCCGGGGCCTACTACCTCGAAGTGTCCTCGCCCGGGTTCGACCGCCCCTTGCGGACGGCAGCGCATTTCGCGGCTCAGGTGGGGCAGCGAGTGAAGGTGGAAACGACGCTCCCCATCGGGGACCGCCGGCGTTTTACCGGGAACTTGCTGGCCGTCGAAGACGGCGAAGTAGTGGTGGATGTGGACGGGCAGCCATGGCGGCTGCCCTTGGCCGGTATCGCGCGTGCTCGCGTGGTCCCAGTTTGGTAGTGCGGAGCTTCGGTATGTCCAACAAAATCAGCCTCAAGGAAATCGTCGACGCCGTCGAGAGCGTGGCGAACGAGAAGGGCATCGATAAGGAAGTCATCTTCGGCGCGCTGGAAGCGGCGCTTGCCTCGGCGGCGCGCAAGCGTATCGGCGAAGAAGAGATTGAGGTCCGCGTGGCCATCAATCGCAAAACCGGCGAGTTCGACGCCTACCGTCGCTGGAAGGTGTTCGCCGACGATTCGCGCGAACTCGAATTTCCCTCGCGCGAATTGCGCATGGAAGACGCGCTGGATGTGAACCCGGCCGCCGTCATCGGTGGCTTCGTCGAGGAAGTGCTGCCCCCGGGCACCTTCGGTCGCATCGACGCCATGACCGCCAAGCAGGTCATCGTGCAAAAGGTCCGCGAAGCGGAACGCGCGCAAGTCGTCGACGCTTTCCAGGAGCGCATTGGCACCATGGTCAGCGGCATCGTCAAGCGGGTTGACCGTAACGGCGTGTTTGTCGACTTGGGTGGCAATGCCGAGGGTTTCATCCCCCGCGAAAACCTCATCCCGCGCGAACCGTTGCGCACGCAGGACCGCGTCAAGGCCTTCCTCAAGGAAGTGCGTTCGGAAATCCGCGGCCCGCAGATTTTTCTGTCGCGTACGGCTCCAGAATTCCTCATCAAACTGTTCGAACTCGAAGTGCCTGAGGTCGGTCAGGGTCTCATCCAGATTCTCGCCGCTGCCCGCGACCCGGGCGCGCGCGCCAAGATTGCGGTGCGCACTTTCGACAACCGCATCGACCCGGTCGGCGCTTGCGTTGGCATGCGTGGTTCGCGCGTGCAGGCCGTCTCCAACGAGATTGGCGGCGAGCGCGTCGACATCATTCCGTTCGACGAGAATCCGGCGCAGTTCGTCATTAACGCCATGCAACCGGCGGAAGTGACCTCGATTGTCGTTGACGAAGACTCGCACAGCATGGATATCGCTGTGGCGGAAGAAAAGCTGTCGCAGGCCATCGGCCGCGGCGGTCAGAACATTCGTCTCGCCTCTGAACTCACCGGCTGGAGGCTCAACATCATGAGCGAGCAGCAGGCCGAGGAGAAGAGCGAGGGCGAAACCCGCGCGCTCAAGGAGCTGTTCATGCAGCAACTCGACGTGGACGCGGACGTCGCGATGATTCTCGTGCAGGAAGGCCTCTCGTCGATCGAAGAGGTGGCCTACGTGCCTGCCAGCGAACTCCTGTCCATCAGTGAGTTTGACGAGGAAATCGTGAAAGAACTCCGTAACCGCGCTCGTGACGTGCTGCTGACGCAGGCCATTGCGAGCGAGGAAGGGGCCGAAGGCCCCGCCGCCGACCTCTACGATGTGGACGGCATGGACGAAGACCTTGCGCTGAAGCTAGCCGCCATCGGCGTGCGGACGCGAGAGGAATTGGCCGAGCAGTCCATCGAGGACCTCGCCGACATCGAAGGCCTCGACGCCGAGGCCGCGGGCAAACTGATTATGGCTGCCCGCGAGATCTGGTTCCAGGACCAGGCCTGAGCGGAGAGGTAGATACGCATGGCTGACGTTACCGTCACACAATTCGCCGAGGTCCTGAAGGTCCCGGTCCCCAAGCTGCTCACGCAGCTGGCCGAGGCTGGCATCCACGTGGATGGACCCACCTCTGTCATCAGCGACGACGCCAAGATGGAGTTGCTCTCGTTCCTGCGCCGTGCGCATGGCAAGGGCGAGGACGCACCCAAAGCGCCGAGCAAGATCACCCTGAACCGCAAGGTACAGAGCGAGATCAAGGTGGGCTCGGCGCTGGGCAAGGCCCGCACCGTCAACATCGAGGTGCGCGCCAAGAAGACTTACGTCAAGCGCGACACCATCGAAGACGAGGGTTCCCGCAAGGCCCAGGAGGAGGCGGACCGCCTCCGCGCCGAGGAAGATGCGCAGCGCCGGGTGGCCGAGGCCGCCCAGGAAGCCGAGCGCGTCCGCCAGATGGCGGAAGACAACGCGCGCCGTGCCGAGGAAGACGCGCAGCGTCGTGTGCACGAGGCCGAGCAGCGCCGCGTGATGGAGGAGACTAACGCCCGTCGCCTCGAGGAGCAGCGCGCGAAGGAAGAGTCGGAACGCGAGCGTCGCAACCGTGCGGCTGCCAAGCCGGCAGAGCCGGCCCGTGCCGCCACGCCGGCCCCGGCGCCGGGAGCAGGCGCTACGCGCTATGGGCGTCAGGAATTGCATGTGGCGACCGACGTTTCGGCGCGCTACAAGAAGCAGCGTAAGCCGATGCGCACGGACCGCCGTGGCAATTCCGCACAGCGCGGCAATCCCGGTTCGCACGGCTTCGAGATGCCCACTGCGCCCATGAAGCGCGAAGTCGCCATTGGCGAAACCATCACCGTGGCGGAACTCGCCCAGAAGATGGCGTTGAAGGGCAGCGAAGTCATCAAGGCGATGATGAACATGGGCGTGATGGCCACCATCAATCAGCCCATCGATCAAGACACTGCCGTGCTGGTGGTTGAGGAACTTGGCCATACGCCGAAGACCCTCAAGGAAAACCAGCTCGAGTCGGACCTCCAGGGTGCGGCGGGTGCCGGTGCTCAGGCGGCGCCGCGTCCCCCGGTCGTGACCATCATGGGCCACGTCGACCACGGCAAGACTTCGCTGCTGGACTACATCCGCACGGCGAAGGTGGCCGCTGGCGAAGCCGGCGGCATCACGCAGCACATTGGCGCATACCACGTGGAAACCCCGCGCGGCATCGTCACCTTCATCGACACGCCGGGTCACGCCGCGTTCACGAGCATGCGTGCCCGTGGTGCGCAGGCCACGGACGTCGTGGTGCTGGTCGTGGCCGCGGACGACGGCGTCATGCCGCAGACCATCGAAGCCATCAAGCACGCGAAGGCGGCGGGTGTGCCCATCATTGTTGCGGTCAACAAGGTGGACAAGCCCGAAGCGGACCCAGAACGCGTCAAGCAGGAACTGACCCAGCACGAGGTTATTCCTGAGGAATGGGGCGGCAGTAATATGTTCGTCAACGTGTCCGCTAAGGTGGGCACTGGCATCGACAAGTTGCTGGAGACTATCCTCCTGCAGTCTGAAGTCCTCGAACTCGCGGCGCCGGTCGACGGTCTCGCCTCGGGCGTCGTGCTCGAATCCAGCGTCGAGAAGGGTCGTGGTCCTGTGGCCACCGTGCTCGTGAAGCGCGGCACCCTCAAGGTCGGTGACTCGGTGCTGGCCGGTCAGGAATTCGGCCGTGTGCGCGCGCTGTTCGACGAGAATGGCAAGTCCGTGCAGTCGGCGGGTCCTTCCATTCCTGTGCAGGTGCTCGGCCTTTCGGGTGTGCCGAACGCTGGTGATGACCTGCTCGCGGTGGAAAGCGAACGCAAGGCACGTGAAGTCGCGTTGTACCGTCAAGGCAAGTTCCGTGACGTCAAGTTGGCCCGTGAGGCCAAGCGCGGCGGCGACGTCTTCCAGCAGATGGAAGAAGGCAAGGCCAGCCAGGTTCAGGTGCTCATTAAGGCCGACGTGGCCGGTTCGGCAGAAGCGCTGCGCGACTCGCTCACGAAGCTCAGCACCGACGAGGTGGTCGTCAAGGTCATCGCCAGCGGTGTGGGCGGCCTGACCGAGTCCGACGTGAACCTCGCGATGGCTTCCAACGCCCGCGTGGTGGCTTTCAACGTGCGCGCGGATGCCGCGGCCCGTAGCACCATCAAGGACCAGGGCGTTGATGTCCGTTACTACTCGGTCATCTACGAAGCCATCGACGATATCCGTGCGGCCATGACTGGCATGCTCTCGCCCGAGGTCAAGGAAAACATCGTTGGCCTGGCGCAGGTCAAGGAAGTGTTCCGCTCGAGCAAGTTCGGTCAGGTGGCGGGCAGCGTGGTCATCGATGGCTACCTGCGTCGCAACAACCCCATCCGCGTGCTGCGCGACAACGTGGTTATCTTCGAAGGCGCGCTGGAAAGCCTGCGTCGCTTCAAGGATGACGTCAACGAAGTCCGTAATGGTACCGAGTGTGGTATCGCCGTTAAGGACTACAACGACGTCCGTGCCGGCGACCAGATTGAGTGCTTTGAACGCGTGACGGTGGAGCGCAAGCTTTAATGCCGCAGCCGCGTTCTCATCGTAGCCGGCGTCTGGAGGAGCAGTTGTTGCGGCTCCTCGCAGACCTGGTGCGGCGGGAAGTGAAGGATCCGCGCATTGGTGCGGTGACGCTCACGGCAGTCGAGGTGTCGCCCGATCTTTCCCATGCCACGGTGTATTTCCTGCCGTTCGGTATAGGCAAGGACCCCGCGCCAGTAGCGGAAGGGCTCGGCAAAGCTGCCGGTTACCTGCGCACGATGGTGGGCAAGCAACTCACCCTGCGTCATACCCCGCAGTTGCATTTCAAACTCGACACTACTCTCGAGAAGGGCATGGCTTTGAATGCCCTCATCAAGGAAGCCGTGGCGGATGACCGTCGGCGGCAGACCGACGCGGACCCTTCCGTGGTCGCGGATGACGCAGTCTCCGATTCGGTCGCGGACCAGCCTGCCGAAGGCAACGCGCCTGACGGTGGCTGAGGACCGTCCACCCCGGGTCGTTTATCGCGACCTCGATGGCGTCTTGCTGCTCGACAAGTCGGTCGGGCTTTCCTCGAACGCGGCCCTCCAGCGTGCCCGCCGACTGTTGCGCGCGGCGAAGGCTGGCCACACTGGCAGCCTCGACCCCCTTGCCAGCGGCATGTTGCCCCTCTGTTTTGGTGAAGCCACAAAGGTGGCGGGTTACCTGCTCGACGGCGACAAGCGGTATGCGTTCCGCTTGGCCTTGGGTGCCAAGACCGCCACGGGCGACGCGGAAGGCCCGGTCATCGCCGAGGCTGCCGTGCCGGCCCTAGACGCTGCGACTATCGAGCAGGCTATGATCGGGTTGCGCGGGCCGCAACAGCAAGTGCCGCCCATGCATTCCGCACTGAAGCGCGATGGCCGGCCGCTCTACGAATTAGCGCGGCAGGGCATCGAAGTGGAGCGGGCCCCGCGTGCCGTGGTGCTCCACGAACTGGTTTGCACGGGTTTCGGTGCGGATTGGCTGGAAGCCGAAGTCCACTGCTCCAAGGGCACCTACGTCCGTGTCATCGGGGAAACGCTAGCTGCAGCGCTGGGCACCGTTGGCCATCTGGCAGCATTACGCCGGCTGTGGGCGGCGCCCTTCGCCGACCTGCCGGTAGTCACCCTGGAGCAGTTGGAGGCGGAAGGGGAGGCTGAGCGTGAAGCTCGGCTCTTGCCAGCCGACGCCGCGTTGGTCGACCACCCGGCCGCGACGCTGTCTTTGGCTGCCGCGCGGGCGCTGTCCCGCGGTCAAAACCCTGTTTGTGAAGCGGTTTTGCCCGCTGCTGGCGCGCCTGTGGTGTGGCGGCTCTACGGGCCGGATGCCACTTTTCTCGGCTTGGGAGAGGTAGTTTCCGACGCTGCCGGTGCGGCGATCTGGCGCGCCGTGCGTCTGTTCGCCGGACCCGTGGCGCGTTTCGCTGGAAGTGGTTGAACCACAAAGGAAAGCCCCGTACAATGCGCGGCTTCCCACAAGGCTAGAAAGTAGTTCAGGACATCACATGCCTCTTTTGACTGAGCAGAAGGCGGAAATCGTCTCCAAGTTCGCGCGTGGCGCGAACGATACGGGTTCCCCGGAGGTGCAAATCGCCCTCCTGTCGAAGCGCATCAGCGGCCTCGGCGAGCACTTTGCCGCCCACAAGGCGGACCACGCCTCGCGTCGCGGTTTGTTGAAGATGGTGAACCAGCGTCGCAAGTTGCTGGATTACCTCAAGAGCACCGCCCCCGAGCGGTACCAGAAGGTTATCGGCGAACTGGGCCTGCGCCGCTAAAGGCCAGCCCCCGACCGCGGCCCGCCTCCAAGGTGGGCCGTGTCGTTTTGGGCAGTCCCGCTGCACCCGTTCAAAAACCCGAATTCCCAAGGACACTCCCGTGACCGCACATAAAGTTTCGTTTCCCTACGGACCGCACACCGTCACCATCGAGACTGGCGAGATGGCTCGTCAGGCCGATGGCGCCGTCCTCGTCAGCGCCTCCGGCACCGTGGTGCTGGTCACCGCTGTCGGCTCCAAGTCCGCCGCCGCCGGCCGCGACTTCTTCCCCCTGACCGTTGACTACCAGGAGAAGACCTACGCCGCGGGCCGCATCCCGGGCGGCTTCTTCAAGCGCGAAGGCCGTCCGTCGGAGAAGGAGACGCTCGTCTCCCGCCTCATCGACCGCCCGGTGCGCCCGCTGTTCCCGGAAGGCTTCTACAACGAAGTGCAGGTCATCGCCACGGTGGTGTCGCTGGACGCCGAAGTGCAGGCCGACATGCTCGCCATGATTGGCGCCTCCGCTGCGCTGGCGCTCTCTGGCATGCCGTTCTCCGGCCCCATCGGCGCTGCCCGCGTCGGTTACAAGAATGGCGCCTACCTCCTGAACCCGCCTGCCAAGGAATTGGCCACCTCGGACCTCGACCTCGTCGTCGCCGGTACCGCCAAGGCGGTGCTCATGGTGGAGTCCGAAGCCACGGGCCTCAGCGAACAAGTCATGTTGGGTGCCGTCACGTTCGGCCACCAGCAGTTGCAGGCTGCCATCGGCGCCATCAACGAACTGGTTGCGGTGGCCGGCAAGGCCAAGTGGAACTGGGAAGCTCCCCCAACGGATGAGGCCCTGGAGGCCGCCGTCAAGGGTGCTGCTGGCCAGGCCCTGAATGATGCCTACCGCATCACCGACAAGAAGGCCCGTCAGGACGCCGTTCGTGCGGCCCGCGAAGCCACCAACGCCGCCCTGTGCGGCGGCGAAGCGGCTAAGTTCGAGGCCGAGAAGGTGAAGAAGGCCTTCGGCGACCTCGAATATCGCATCGTTCGGGACCGCATCCTGTCGGGTGAGCCGCGCATCGACGGTCGCGACCACAAGACGGTCCGTCCGATCAACATCCGCGTTGGCGTGCTGCCCCGTACCCACGGCTCGGCGCTGTTCACGCGTGGTGAGACGCAGGCGCTGGTGGTCACCACCCTCGGCACCGGCCGCGACGCGCAGATCATCGACGCGCTGGAAGGTGAACGCAAAGAAGCGTTCATGTTCCACTACAACTTCCCTCCGTTCAGCGTGGGCGAAACCGGCCGTGTCGGTTCGCCGAAGCGCCGCGAAGTGGGTCATGGCAACCTCGCGAAGCGTGGCGTCAAAGCCGTCATGCCCACCCTCGAGAAGTTCCCGTACGTCCTGCGTGTCGTGTCGGAAATCCTCGAGTCGAACGGCTCCAGCTCCATGGCTTCCGTATGCGGCAGCAGCTTGGCGCTCATGGACGCCGGCGTGCCCATCAAGGCCCCCGTGGCTGGCGTTGCCATGGGCCTCGTGAAGGAAGGCGATCGCTTCCAGGTCCTCACGGACATTCTGGGTGACGAAGACCACCTCGGCGACATGGACTTCAAGGTGGCCGGTACCAAGGACGGCGTCACCGCCCTCCAGATGGACATCAAAATTGAAGGCGTCACGCCGGAAATCATGCAGGTCGCGCTGGCGCAGGCCCTCGAGGGTCGTCTGCACATCCTCGGCGAGATGAACAAGGTGCTGTCGACCCCGCGCTCGGAAATGTCCGAGTGGGCGCCGACCATCACCACGATGAAGATCGACCCCGAGAAGATCCGCGAAGTCATCGGCAAGGGTGGTGCGGTCATCCGTGCCATCACCGAAGAGACCGGTTGCACCATCGACATCGAGAACGATGGCACCGTGAAGATCGCTTCCGTGAACGGCGCTGCTGCTCGTGAAGCTCGTCGTCGTATCGAACTCATCACCGCGGAAGTGGAAGTGGGTTCGATCTACGAAGGCAAGGTCGTTCGTCTCATGGACTTCGGCGCATTCGTCACCATCCTGCCTGGCCGCGATGGTCTCGTGCACATCTCGCAGATCAGCGACGAGCGTGTCGAGCGCGTCAGCGACAAGCTGAACGAAGGCGATGTGGTACGTGTGAAGGTGCTGGAAGTCGACCGTCAGGGTCGCGTGCGTCTGTCCATGCGCGATGTGGGCGGCGAGGCCTGACCCACAGGCTCAGCCCGCTGCGGCGGGTATAGAGCAAAGTAAAAAGGGCCCTTCGGGGCCCTTTTTCGTAGGGGTTGTCAGCAGCTCGCGCCGCAAACCCGGAAGTTTCTTGGTGGGAGAACCCATGCGCGCGACGATAGGCAAGGTCTTGCCTTCTCCGACCGGCCCAGGCTTCAGGGTTTTCCAGCGTCCAAGAACCCTTTAAGCAGTTGGTCCTGGGCTTCCTTCCAACGTTGGAAGTTGTCCTGTGCCAAATTCGCCAATTGCGTGATGCCGCCCGGGTCGTAGCCGACCATCGAGCGCATTCTTTGGTTCATTTGCTGCTGCTGTTGCAGGAACAGGCGCAGGCTCTGTTCGAGATACTGGCCGATGAAACCCTGCATGGTGCCGCCATAGCTGCGGATAACCTGCGCCAGAAAGTCTTCGCTCATCACGGGTTCGCCACGTTCTTCTTGATCCGCAATGACCTGCAGAAGCACGGCGCGGGTGATATCTGCCCCGGTCTTTTTTTCGCGCACCACGAAGGGAACTTTCTCCAGCACCAGTCGGCGCACGTCATTCAAGGCGACGTAACGACTCTCGACGTTGTCGTAAAGGCGGCGGTTCGGGTACTTGGTAATGACGCGGGGTTCTGACATGCGGGCTCCCGTCTGTGGACCGATGTTACACCCGGCGACGCCGCTCAAGGCAAGTGCAGATTGGCTACACCGGAAAGGACCGACGGGTTCCAGTTCGCGGCGGCCCATGCGTGGAGGTCATCCGGGGTGTTGAGTACGGGTGGTGGTTCGGGCTGTCGCAGGAGTTTCAACGCCAGGCGTAACGCAGAGGTTGGCGCGAGTTCCGCCACTGCCGCACTGCTACGGGACTTCGACAACTTGGTGCCGTCTGGCTCGACCACCAGGGGCAGATGCGCGTATTCGGGTTCCGGCAGACCCAGCAGCCGTTGCAGGAAGAGTTGGCGGGGCGTGTTGTCCAGTAGGTCCATGCCGCGGACGACCCGCGTTATACCTTGGGCCGCATCATCTACTACCACCGCTAACTGGTAGGCGTGGAAGCCGTCTTTGCGGCGGACGACGAAGTCGCCTATGTCGCTTTCCAAGGCTTGCTCATGCCAGCCTTGCCAGTCATCGTGCCAACGTAAGGTGCCTGAATTCTGCGTGTTCAGGCGGATGGCAACGCCGAATGTGGGGCGGGGCTCTCCCGGCCGAAGCTGACCTACCTGGCGACAGGTTCCGGGATAAGCGCCCTGATAATCGCCGCGGCCACAACGGCAGACAAACAAGCGCCCTTGTGCCTGAAGCGAATCTAGAGCGTTTTCATAGGCTTGCAGGTTTTTCGACTGCACCAAAACAGGTTGAGACCAGGCGAAGCCTAATAGTTTCAGGGTGCTGAATACACGATCGGCAGCACCGGCGACGGTTCTAGCCTCGTCGATATCTTCCAATCTCAGGAGCCAGTCATCTCCGCGATGACGAGCATCGAGGGCGCTGGCAAGGGCTGCAACAAGCGACCCCAGATGCAGGTCGCCGGTGGGCGAGGGGGCGAAACGCCCCCTGCCGAGGGGCACGATTCAGCCCCGATAACGGTCGTCGCGATCGCCGTACTGGCGCTCACGACGCTCGCGACGCTCCTGTGCCTCAAGGCACAGGGTGGCGACAGGCCGCGCTTCGAGACGCTTCACCCCGATCTCCTCGCCTGTCTCCAGGCAGTAGCCGTAGGTGCCGTCTTCGATGCGCTTGATGGCTTCGTCGATCTTGCGGATGAGCTTGCGCTCGCGGTCGCGGGTACGCAGTTCCAGACCGAATTCGGATTCCAGCGTAGCGCGGTCGTTCGGGTCGGGCGGGTTGGCCGCCTCGTCCTTCATGTGCGTCACGGTGCGGTCCACTTCCTCCATCAACTCGCGCTTCCAGGTTTCGAGCAAGGTGCGGAAGTGCTCCACCTGCGCGAGGTTCATGTACTCCTCGTCCTTGCGCAACTGGTAAGGCTTGAAGTTGCGAGGGCCACGCAGGGCACTGCCGCTACCTTCTTCGTCATCCTCCGAGCGGGGCACCAGCTTGCCGACATTAATGAGGGGCTTGCCAGGTGGCACGGGCTTGGTCGCGCCTAACTTGGCTGCGGGAGGCGGTGTAGTTGACGGGGCAGCAGGGATTGAAATGTTCGTGGGCTCTTTGCTGGCAGGCGCGGCGGGTTTCGCGGCGCTCTTGCCACCCGCTTTTGCGGTGGGTGAGGGGGACGGCGGTGCTGCCTTGGGGGCTGGCACAGGCTTGGGTGCCGGTGCGGCCTTGACGGACGCCTTGGGGGCTTCCTTTGGCGCGGGCTTCGCTACAGGCGCAGGCTTCGCTGCTACCTTGGCGGGAGCTGGAGCGGCCTTGGCAGCCGGTGCCTTGGCGACGGGCTGGGGGGCGGGCTTGGCAGCCGGCTTGGTTGCAGCCTTTGGCGGCGTCTTCGCTACGGCCTTCACCGGTGCTTTTACAGGCGCCTTGGCCGGCGTCTTCGTTACGGCCTTGGGTGAGGCCTTGGGTGGGGCCTTGGGTGCGGGCTTCGCGGCTGCCTTGGTCGCCTTGGCTGGCGCCTTGGCGGCGGGCTTTGCAGGGGTCTTGAGAGGCTTCACGGGGGCTTTCTTTGCCTTCGTGACCGCCTTGGGGGCGGCCTTTGATGGAGCTTTGGAAACCGGTTTTCGCACGACGGCTTTCGCCGTCGACTTGGCAACCGGGCGATTCGAGCCCTTGGACTTGGTCACAGGCTTCTTCGATGGCATCGGCGTGTCCTCGATTACTTCAAGACTCCGCGTAACGGCGCCGATTATAACCACCAATCGCTAAGGAAGCGTGACCGACGGGGCTGGCGTCCATCCGGACTGACGGTGTTCGACCACGACGCTGGTGTAAATGCCGCCTCGCACGTTCCATTTTGCCGTCAGGCGCATGAAGCGTGGCTGGGTGGCTCCGGCGAGATGCTCGAGGATTTGGTTGGTGACGGCCTCGTGGAAGGCGCCGCGGTCCCGGAAGGACCACAGATAGAGCTTCAGGCTCTTTAATTCGACGCACTTGCTGTCCGGCACGTATTCCAGCTGGAACTGCGCGAAATCCGGCTGGCCCGTGAGTGGGCATAGGCAGGTGAATTCGGGGAGATCCATGCGGATGGTGAAGTCCCGACCCGGGTTCGGGTTCGGGAAGGTATCGACGGCCTCTTGGGGCAGCGTCGGGCCGCGAGCGGGGGCCCCGGGGGGCGTGGAAGGTAGCTGGTTCATGTCGGTATTTTAAATGCGCTGTCAAGGGGTGTCAGGAAGGGGTGCGTAATCTACACTATGCTGCTTGTTCACGGGGGTTCCCGGATGCGTCTGTCCAAGCTCAAGGTCGCCGGCTTCAAGTCGTTCGTCGACCCGACCACTGCCCACTTCCCTCACAACCTCACCGGGGTCGTGGGTCCCAATGGTTGCGGCAAGTCCAACATCATCGACGCCGTGCGCTGGGTCATGGGCGAAATTTCCGCCAAGCACCTGCGTGGCGAGTCGATGAACGACATCATCTTCAACGGTTCCAACACCCGCAAACCGGTGGGTACGGCCTCCGTCGAGTTGGTGTTCGATAACTCCGATGGCACCATCACCGGCCCCTATGCCGCGTTCGCCGAGGTTGCGCTGAAGCGGCAGGTGTCGCGCGATGGCACCTCCACGTATTTCATCAATGGCAGCAAGTGCCGCCGCAAGGACATCACGCAGTTGTTCCTGGGCACGGGCCTCGGCAGCCGCAGTTACGCCATCATCGAACAGGGCATGATTTCGCGCGTTATTACGGCGAAGCCCGAAGAGATGCGCGGCTTCATCGAAGAGGCGGCAGGCATTTCTCGTTACAAGGAACGCCGCAAGGAAACGGAGAGCCGTATTGCCGGCACGCGCGAAAATCTCGAGCGTTTGAATGACCTGCGCGACGAGGTAGACAAGCAGTTGCGTCATTTGCAGCGTCAGGCTGCTACAGCCCGCCGCTATCAGGGTTTCAAGGAAGAGGAACGCAAGTTCCATGCTGAACTGCTGGCCTTGCGTCTGCGCGACCTTGATGCCGAAGCCGAAGGGCGTGGTCATGCGTTCAGTGAACGTGAGCTCGCCCTGCAAGCTGCCGTGGCCACGTTGCGTGCCGCAGAGTCCGCTGTGGAGCAGGCGCGCGAGGCGACTGCCGCGCGCCAGGAAACCTTGGGTGGTGTCCAAGCGCGGCACTATCAACTGGGTGCTGAAGTCACCCGTACCGAACAGAGCTTGCAGTTCGCCAAGGATTTGCGCGGCCGTCAGCGCACGGACCTCGACCAAGCCACGGCCGCGCAGGTAGAAGCGGAAACCGTGCTGGCCCGCGACCAGACGCAGGCCGATGAACTGTCCACGTCGTTGGCCCAACTCGAGCCGGAGTTTGCAGCCGCCCGCGAAGTGGAAGTGACCGCCCAAGGCCGCCTCGAAGAAGCGGAGAGCCTGCTCGCTACCTGGCAACACGGCTGGGAAACGTTCACTCGCCAGACCGCCGATGCCAACCAGAAAGCGATGGTGGAGCGTGCTCGTATCGAGCAACTCGACAACCGTCTGCGTCGCCTGCTGCAGCAGCAGGAACGCGTGGAAGGCGAACGCGACACGCTCGGTGGGGTGTCGCTTGAAGAACAGCTGGAGGCGGGCACGCTGCGCGAAGCAGAAACCGCCGCAGCTGGCGGTGCAGCGCAGGAGCGTTTGCAGCAGTCGCTGCAAGATCATCAAGCCGCGCGTAACGACGAGCGACGCCTGCAAGCCGAACTGGACCGTGCCCGCAATGAACTGCAGCGGACGCGTGGCCAACTGGTTTCCACCGAAGCGCTGCAGCAGGCCGCGCTCGGCCAAGTCAAAGGACGCGTGGTCGAATGGCTCAAGGGTCATTCACTCGATTCGCGCCCCCGCTTGGCGCAGCAGCTCACCGTGGAGGCGGGCTGGGAGCGTGCCGTGGAAACGGTACTGGGTGCGTACCTGGAAGCCGTATGTGTCGATGGCCTCGATGCCGTGGCCGATCTCATCGACGGCCTGCAGGTAGGCCAAGTCAGCTTCATCATGGCTGGCCTTGCCGATACCACGACCGGTTTGGCTTCCAAGGTGAAGGGCGCGCAGGGCGTGCCTTCCTTGCTCGTGTCCATTCACGCGGTCGATACCTTGGCGGATGCGCTGTCACG
>CALPVO020000001.1 GCA_943327025.2 Janthinobacterium lividum | reverse complement strand
GCGCACGGCACGGCCACCCGCCGCCACCTGAGCATCAATGCGCGCGCGCACGGCGCGCAGCTTATCCAGCGCAGCGGGAATGAACTTCTGGCCACCGAAGCCCGGGTTCACGCTCATCAATAACACCAGGTCCAGTTGCGGCAGCGTGTGGTCCAACCAAGCGAGCGGCGTGGCCGGGTTCAAGACCAAGCCCACCTGACAGCCCTCACCGCGAATGAGCCCGATGGTGCGGTCTACATGGTTGCTCGCTTCTGGATGGAAGCTGATGAGCGTAGCGCCGGCCTTGGCGAAATCGGGCACCAGACGGTCCACCGGTTCCACCATCAGGTGCACGTCGATAGGCGCTTTGACGCCATGCTTGCGCAAGGCCTCGCAGACCAGCGGGCCAATGGTGAGATTCGGTACGTAGTGGTTGTCCATCACGTCGAAGTGCACCCAGTCCGCGCCGGCGGCCAGCACGGCGTCCACATCGGCGCCAAGCGCAGCGAAGTTCGCAGACAAGATGGACGGAGCGATGACGGCAGGCTGACGCGCGGACATGGGGGGCCTCGGCTGGGATAGCTTCCGCAGCGGCACCTGCCGCAGCGCAGGCGCGAATTCTACCGCGCGGCGTTGCCGCTGCGGGGGCCTCAGCTACGCGAGAGGAACTTGGCCACTTCGACGATCGCCGGCACTCCGCCGGCCATCATGAAATGAACCGGCGTTTCGCCCTTGTAGGGAAGCGTCTTTTGCGGCTCGTGCGCCCAGCGCCACACGCGGTCGCCAGCCACACCCCGGTTCGACAAGGCGGCATGAATGCCGGCCAGCAAAGCAATGCGTTTCTGCTGCACGGCCGTCAGACGCGGGCCCTGCCCGGCGCGATAACGCACCAGCACCGCCACAGAAGGGCAGTGCAGCAGCTTGCACTGCTGCAGGTCGGAGAGTTCCCACGCGTCGGACAGGCGAAAGAAGGAGGCCAAGCCCGGGGGGGCTAGGATGGGGCTCCGGGGCGCGCTGCGTTCAGCGGAGACCACGGGCGTCGCGGATGATTTCCCAGGCTTCACGGATACGCTGCGTCTTTTCCTTGGCCACTTCCATCATTGCCGGCGGAAGTCCGCTCGCGGCTAGCTTGTCCGGGTGATTCTGGCTCATCTGGCGCCGATATGCGCGGGTAACGTCGGCATCATCCTGCGTCGCTGTCACACCGAGCGTCGCGTAGGCCGCAGCCAAGCGCTCCGCGGGCGACAAGGTCGTGGTGCGCCGCGCACCCCCTGAACCGTTCGTCGAACCAGATCCAGAGCCATTTCCCGCCGCATTTCCACTATTGGCACCGTACCCGGCGCCGCCACCGGCACGCGATGCGCCGCTGGCGTGGTGGTGGAACAAGCGCGCCGAGGCCTCCATTCGCAAAAACTCCAAACCACTCACGCCGAGGCCGGCGGCCGTCATCTGGAGGATTTCGCGCGGCCGCCCGCGCAAATCGTTGCCCGCCAGCGCCGCCAGCAACTGCAACTGGAGGAACATACTGCGCAAATCTGGCCGGCCCCGGCAGAGGCCGGCCACGCGCTGAATGACCGCCTCCAACTCGAAATCGGCGGCCTTGCCACGCGTGTAAGCCGCAATGGCTGCCTGCCGCTGCGCTTCGTCCAGCCGCAGCATCTGCATAGCGGCGCGGGCGGCGCTAATCTCGTCCTCGCTCACCCGCCCGTCGCTCTTGGCCACGCAGCCCATCACGGCAAAGGCGCCGTCCAGCCACTGAGCCTGCTGCTGCGGTCCGTAAGCCCGTGGCGCGCCGCCCGAAGCCCAACGTTTGTCCAAGGCATGACCAAGCACCAGCCCAACGAACGCCCCAACAGGGTGCCGCACGAGCAGGAGACCAATCAGTACGCCAAGCAACTTGCCGAGCCAACGCATCCGGAATAGGTTAGCAGGCTCTGTAACGCCCTACTCGGTACCCGACATGTCCTCCTGCTCTACCCAGTCCGCTTTGTTCGAATCGGAACTCCCCCACCTGAAGCTGCTCCACCGCGGCAAGGTGCGCGACGTCTACGAGGCGGATGCCGACCACCTGCTCATCGTCACCACCGACCGCCTCTCGGCGTTCGACGTGATTTTGCCCGACCCCATCCCGGGCAAGGGGCAAGTGCTCACGGCAGTGGCGAACTTCTGGTTCGCGCGCACCACGCACATCATCGGCAACCATCTGGCGCCCGAGTTGCCGCTGGAAACCGTCGTGCCGGACGCCGGCCAACGCGCGGTGCTCGCTGGCCGCGCTATCGTGGTGCGCAAATTGCGCGCGCTCCCCATTGAAGCGGTGGTGCGGGGTTACCTGATTGGCTCTGGCTGGAAGGACTACCAGAAGACCGGCGAAGTGTGTGGCGTGCCGCTGCCAGCCGGCTTGCGTCTCGCCGACCGCCTCCCCGAGCCCATCTTCACGCCTGCCACCAAGGCGGCGGTAGGCGACCACGACGAAAACATCGCCTATGGGCGCGTGGTGGAACTGCTCGGGCAAGATCTCGCCGAGAAGGTGCGCAGCACGGCGCTGAAACTTTACGAGTACGCGGCGGCCTATGCGCTGGAGCGCGGCATCATCATCGCGGACACGAAGTTCGAGTTTGGCCTGGACCAAGCCGGGCGCTTGGTGCTCATTGACGAAGCACTGACACCGGACTCCTCACGCTTCTGGCCCGTGGCCAGCTATGCACCAGGCACCAGCCCGCCGTCGTTCGACAAACAGTTCGTACGCGACTATCTGGAAACGCTCGACTGGAACAAGCGCGCGCCGGGGCCGCAGTTGCCACCGGAAGTCATCGAACGCACGGCGGTCAAATACGCCGAGGCCCTGCGCCTGTTGACCACCTGAACGCTGGCGCGCAGGAACGAGGCACGCAGGAGCTCAGGCGGGCTCCTGCGCCACGCGCGCGATATACCGATGCAGCGCCTGCAGCCCTTCCGTGAGGGCTGCGGGGCCGGGCTGCAAGATGATGGGACTCTTCACTTCATACAGGTGGCCGCGTTGTATGGCCGGCACCGCTTCCCAACCGGGACGTGCGGCCACGCTGGCCGGCTGAAACTTTTTGCCACACCAACTGCCGAGAATGACCTCGGGCGCGCGGCGTGGCACCTCCAGCGGGTCCGCGATGATGCGGTCCTTGCCGAGCGACTGCACCGCCAACTCCGGAAAGATATCTTCGCCGCCCGCGACGGACACCAGCTCCGACACCCAGCGGATGGCAGAAATTTGCGGTTCGTCCCATTCCTCGAAATAAACCCGTGGGCGCCGCGGTAGCGCGAGACCCGCGGCGCGCACCGCTGCCACCTCGGCTTCAAGCTTCGCGCATAAGGCCTGCGTCTTGGCCTCGCAGCCAATCATGCCGCCTAGGGTGCGAATCATGCGGAAGATTTCCGCAATGCTGCGGTGGTTGAAGACATGGACCTCGATGCCGTGCCGCACCAACGTGGCCGCAATGTCCGCCTGCAGATCGGAAAAGCCGAGCACGAGATCGGGCTGCAGTTCGAGGATGCGGTCTATTTTTGCGCTCAGGAACGCCGAGACCTTGGGTTTTTCCTTGCGCGCCCGCGGTGGGCGCACCGTGAACCCGGAGATGCCGACGATGCGCCACTCCTCGCCCAGCAGGTAAAGGGTTTCGGTCGTTTCCTCGGTGAGGCAAACAATGCGTTCAGGGTAGCCAGTTGTCATGCGCCCAGTGTGCCACCGCCTTGCGGTCCCCGCTACGCGCGGGCACCCTAGCGGCATGCGCCGCTTCACTCTCGATTCCCTCCTGTTCGACTTCCCTCGGGATTCGCGACGCCCCTTGGACTGGCTGCGTCGTCTGCTGCGCTACCCTTACGCACTCGTGCGCGACCTCCTCCGCGGTGATCTCAACCTGCGCGCAACCGGGCTGGTGTTCTCCACACTGCTGTCCATCATTCCGCTGATCGCCTTCAGCTTCGCCGTCTTGAAGGGGCTGGGTTTCCATCGCGACCTCGAACCCTTGCTCTATGAATTCTTCCGTCCACTCGGCAAGCAAGCCACCGGTCTGACCGCGCAGGTGATGGGCTTCGTCGAACGGACGCAAGGTGGCGTGCTCGGGAGCCTCGGGCTCGCCCTGCTGGTCTGGACCGTCGCAGGTACCGTGCAGAAGATTGAAGAAGCGCTGAACTGGATCTGGCGCGTGGAGCGCCCACGCAGCTTGGCGCGCCGCCTCAGCGATTACTTCGGCATCATCGTGCTCGGGCCCGTGCTGCTCGTGACCTTGCTGGGCCTGTTCTCCGCCATCGACAACGCCTTGCCGTGGCGGCAGTGGGCGCATGCCTCATGGACGATAGCGCTGCACCGCGGCTTGGTGGCCGCCGAACCCTTGGTGGTGGTCACCGTGGTGCTTACCGCCATCTACCAATGGCTGCCCAACACGCGCATTCGCTGGCGCCATGCCTTGGTCGGCGCACTGCTCGCTGGCGCTGCTTGGAGTGCTTGCGGCACCGCCTTCGCGCGGCTTGCTGCCTATTCCACCCAGATGCTGGCCATCTATGCCGGCTTCGCACTGGTGCTGCTGGTGTTGGGCTGGCTGTGGCTGAACTGGCTCATCCTGCTACTCGGTGCACAGCTTTCCTTCTACCTGCAGCACCCCAGCGACTTGCGGCACGGGAACCTAGAGCTGCGCCCCACCGCGCGGCTACAAGAGCGCCTGGCGCTATCGACGTTGTGGCTGGTGGCAGAATCCTTTGTGCAGGGCCCCAGCGACAACCCCAGCGACAACCCCAGCGACAACCCCAGCGACAAACCCAGCGACAACCCCAGCGCCAAACCTACCGAGGGCGGCGGGAAACGGCTTGGACCGGGCCGCGGTAAGAGACAAGGGTGGCGGGCCATGGACTTGGCCGAACGCTTCGACGTACCGGGCAGCGTGCTGGCACCGGTCATCGACGCTTTGGTGGAACACCAACTCATCGTGGAAACGGACGATGACCGTCTGTTACCCGCGCGCGATTTGGGGCAACTGCGCCTGCAGGATGCACTGACGGCCGTACGGCTGGGGCGCCAAGAAGATGAACGGCTCCTGCACAAGGCACACACGCTACCCGCCGCTGACCGCTTCGCCGATGCCGTCGAGGAAGCCGTGGAGCGCGCGCTGGACCAGCGCACCTTGCGGGAACTGCTGGAACTGAGCCGCGCCGAGGAGGTGGCCAGCGACGCCGCAGGCGGCAGCGCAGACGCGGCCGCTACTCCCCCGCGATAGTCATCTCGTCGAGCAACCAGCTGCCGGTCTGCAAGCTACCGCGCGTATCCACGTCCGCGCCGATGGCCACCACGCGCCGGTACATCTCGCGCAAGTTCCCTGCGATGGTCACTTCATGCACCGGGAAGGCAATCTCTCCGCCTTCCACCCAGAAGCCGGAGGCGCCCCGCGAATAATCGCCAGTAACCCCATTCACGCCCTGCCCCAGCAATTCCGTGACCATGAGCCCACGGCCCATCTGACGCAACAAAGCTTCCAGATTCGCCGTGCCGGGCGCTACGCGTAGATTGTGCGTGCCACCGGCGTTGCCCGTGGTGCGCAAGTTCAGGCGACGCGCGCTATAGGTATCGAGGATGTAACCCTGCAGGACGCCATCGCGAACCCATTCGCGGTCCTGCGTGGCCACGCCTTCCGCATCGAAGGGCGCGCTACCCAAGGCGCCGCGCAAGTGCGGCCTTTCTGACAACTGCACGAACGACGGGAACAGCGTCTCGCCCGCCGCCCCGAGCAGGAAACTGCTTTCGCGGTACTGCGAACCCCCGCGAATGGCACCAAGGAAATGACCGACGAGGCCACGCGCGAGTTCCGGCACATAAAGCACCGGCGCCTTGCAGGTTGCCAGACGCCGCGCACCCAAGCGACGCACGGTGCGTTCACCCGCTACCCGGCCTACTGCCTCGGCCTCTTCCAAAGCGCGCCAATCGCGGGCCGTGGTGTACCAGTAGTCCCGTTGCATGTCCTCGCCTTGCTGCCCGAGAACCGAACAACTGACGCTATGGTGCGTGCCCGGGTAGCTGGCCAGGAAGCCATGCGAGTTGCCAAACACGCGCAGACCCGCGTGCGTGCTGACGGAACCACCTTCCGAATTCACCAAGCGCGCGTCCACGGCCAGCGCCGCCGCCTCGCAGCGTCGCGCAATCTCTACCGCTTCCTCGGCGGAGACCGGCCACGGGTGAGCAAGATCCAAATCCGGAATGGCCACTGCCATGTCCCCAACGTCCGGCAAACCGGCGCAAGGGTCTGCTGCGGTGAAGGAGGCAATGGAGATTGCCTTGCGAACGGTTTCCGCCACCGCTTCGGGTGACAGGTCGCCGGTGCTAGCCGAACCCTTGCGCTGGCCGACATAAACGGTGACGCCAAGGCCGCGGTCGCGCTGGTATTCCAGCGACTCCACTTCTCCCAAGCGCACGGACACGGACAAACCAGCGTCCACGGCCAACCCGATTTCGGCACCGGTGGCCCCGGCAGCGCGCGCTACTTCCAAGGCACGCGCCACCACGTCTTCGAGTTCGCGCACATTGGCAGGCAGCGAAACACCAGAGCCGCCTGCGGCAGCTCCACCCCGTCCGGTCAGGCCGGCAGAAACATTGGCTTCGGTCATGTGCCGAGTCTAGCAGGGCGACTGGTATCATCTGCGCATGGGCAAAAGACATTCGACCGGCCGGAAGCCGCCACAACTCTCCGAAGAGGAACGCGCCGCACGCGCCGCCGAACACGAGGAATGGGGCCCGAGCAAGAGCCAGCGCAAGCGCGACGCGGACCGTTTGCAGGAACTGGGCGAGTCGCTCATTGCCCTGAAGCCTTCGGAACTGGCCGCCCTGCCCTTGCCCGAATCCCTGTTCGATGCCGTCTCGCTGGCACAAAGAATCACCGCGCATGGCGGGCTGTACCGCCAGAAGCAGCTCATCGGCAAGCTGATGCGAAATCTGGACGTGGAGCCCATCGCCGCCGCCATCAACGCTCGCCGCGATTCGCGTGACACCGCTTCGCGCGTCTTCCACCGCCTCGAGCAATGGCGCGACCGCCTGTTGGTGGAAGGCGAGGAAGCCGTAGTGGCACTGGCCGCTGCCATGCCCCAGGCGGACCTCGACCATGTCCGTCGTCTGGTAGCGGAAGCCGCCCGCGAAACCACCGCAGGCCGCTCACCGGCTGCCGCGCGCGCTTTGTTCCGCTATCTGCGGGAACTGCCGCCGAGCCTCTAAGCCAACCCTGGCTCTCGGGGGTAGACGTCGACCTGGTTTCGCGGCTACGACTGCGGCACGCATCACAGGGAAGTCGCACCCTGCGTGGTATATTTCTTCGATGAAACCACTGGTCGGCCTCATCATGGGTTCCACTTCCGATTGGGAAACGCTGCAGCACGCTGCCGCTTCCCTGGAAGCTTTGGGCGTTCCCCACGAAGTACGCGTCGTCTCGGCGCACCGTACGCCCGACCTGCTGTTCGAGTACGCCTCGAGCGCGCGTGACCGCGGCCTCGAGGTCATCATCGCGGGCGCCGGTGGCGCTGCCCACCTGCCCGGCATGGTGGCCGCCAAGACCTCGCTGCCCGTGCTGGGCGTGCCGGTTCAATCCAAGGCGCTTAGCGGCATGGATTCGCTGCTGTCCATCGTGCAGATGCCGGCCGGCATCCCCGTGGGTACGCTGGCCATCGGCCAAGCCGGTGCCACCAATGCCGCGCTGCTGGCCGCTTCCATCCTCGCGAACAAGTATCCGGAGTATGGCGAGCGCCTCGACGCCTTGCGTGCCGCGCAGACCGCCAAGGTTCTGGACCGCCCCGACCCGCGCCTGCCTTGAACCCCTCCGCGCTGGTTACGTCCCCGACATGAGCGCCCCCTTGAAAATCGGCATCCTCGGTGCTGGCCAACTGGGCCAGATGATGGCCTTGGCGGCTTACCCGCTGGGCCTTTCCTGCTTGTTCTACGACCGCACGGCGGACACGCCTGGTGCACAGGTCGGCCCCATCGTCACCGGCGCTTTCGACGACACTGCGGCCCTGGAACAGTTCGCCCGTCAGGTCGATGTGGTCACCTACGACTGGGAGAACGTGCCAGTAGCGGCCGCGAAAGCCGTGGCGCGCCACACCCGCGTACTGCCCGGCCCCAAGGTCCTGCAGGTGTCGCAAGACCGCCTCTACGAAAAAACCCTCTTCTGCGACCTCGGCATTCCCACGCCTGGGTTTCACCCCGTGGACCTGCGCAGCGATCTCGATGTCGCCGTAGCACGCCTCGGCTTGCCCGGCATTTTGAAGACGCGCCGCGATGGTTACGACGGCAAGGGTCAGTTCGTGCTGCGTACCGCCGCCGACCTCGAGGCCGCTTGGGCGGAGCTCGGTGGCGTGGCGCTCATCTACGAAGCCTTCGTGAAGTTCACGCACGAGGTGTCGCAAGTAGTCACGCGCGACCGTGCGGGCAACCTCGCTTGGTATCCACTGGCTTGCAACGAGCATGTGGGCGGCATTCTCGCGGTGTCTCGCGCACCCCACATTGATGCCGCCCTGTCACGACAGGCTCGCCGCCATACCCGCGCGCTGCTCGAGCACTTCGGGTATGTCGGTACCTTCACTGTCGAGTACTTCGTACAAGGCGGACGTCTCCTAGCCAACGAGATGGCACCCCGCGTGCACAATTCAGGGCACTGGAGCATCGAAGGCGCCGCCACCAGCCAGTTTGCGAACCATGTGCGCGCCATTGCGGGCCTGCCACTGGGCAGCACCGCCACGCTTGGCTATGCCGGCATGGTGAACTTCATTGGCAAAATGCCCCGCGCCAAAGACGCCTTGGCTATCCCCGGCCTGGGTTTCCACGACTACGGCAAGGCCGCCCGCCCGGGCCGCAAGCTCGGGCATGCCACGGTAGTGGCAGCCACCACCGCACAACGCGAACGCCTGTTGAAGGCGGCGCGCGCCCTGCAAGGCGTGCCTGCGGCCACCGCACGCGCCAAGCCGCGGCATCCTTGAGGAAAGCGCATGTATCTTGAACTATTCAAATTGAACGACCTGCCCTTCCGGCTCAGCCCGGACCCGCAGTTCTTGTTCCTGTCAAAAAACCATGCGCGCGCCAAGGCGTACATGGAATCAACCATCTGGTTCACCGATGGCTTCGTCATCATTACGGGCGAAATCGGTGCCGGCAAGACCACCCTCATCGAGACCTTCCTGCGGGAACTCGACAAGGACGTTATCGTCGCGCAGGTCAACCAAACACAGGTCAGTGTTACCGAGTTCCTGCAGTCCGTGCTCGTGCAGTTCGGCTTCCAGCCGTTCCGCATGAAGAAAGCAGAACTCATCGCCACGCTGAACCAATACCTCATCGAGCAATACACCGCAGGGAAGAAGGTGATGTTGATCATCGACGAGGCACAGAACCTGTCCAATCGCGTCCTCGAAGAGGTACGCATGCTCTCGGGCATCGAGACCACCCGCGAGAAGGTGCTACGCATCATCCTCGCGGGCCAGCCCGAACTGAATGACAAGTTGGACTCGCCGGAACTCATTCAGTTGGTGCAGCGCGTGCGCCTGCGCTTCCACCTCACGCCGCTATCGGCGCAGGACACCCGTTCGTACATCGAGCACCGTCTTCAGGTGGCTGGCTCCGGTGGCCGGCAGATTTTCCTGGACGAAACCTTCCCGGTCATCTTCCAGTACTCAGGCGGCGTGCCGCGTCTGGTGAACACCCTCTGCGACACCGCGCTCATGAGCGCCTTCGCCGTAGACAGCGACACGGTCGGGCTGGAAGAACTGAAGTCCGCCATCGAGGAACTGCGCTGGGTGGACTACGCCACGCGCCTGCAGCGCATCCGCGACCTGCGCCAGCAAGCCGCACGGGGAGGCGGCACACGGCAACACGCTATCCCGCAGGAAGAAGACATTGACCCGAACCAGACCGGGCGTCTGCGCTCAATGGCGCTGCACCTGCCGGGCCAGTTGACCGACAAGCCGCTGAAAGACCCGGAGCGCCCGGCGCTGGCCAAACTGCTACTCAACCTCGATGGACGCACCGTGGCGGAATATCCGCTCGTGCCCGGTCGCTTGGTGGTGGGTCGCGCCACGGAGAGCGACATCCCCGTCGACTCGAAGTTCGTCAGCCGCAACCACTGCCAAATCATCACCAGTGCCCACGGCACCATGGTCGAAGATTTAAACAGTACCAACGGCGTCCACATTCAGGGTATCCGCGTGCGCCGGCACGAACTCAACGATGGCGACACCATCGCGCTCGGTCGGCACGACCTCATCTACGTGGACTTGCGCCACGCCACCGAAATTGCCGGACTGGACTCGACTAGCACCGCGGTATTCGAGGAAGTTGATTTCGCGGACGAAGCGGACGCTGCACCGGAGGAAGGCTCCGCAGCGAGCACCGAAGATGCGCCTCCGGGTTCGACTGGCGCGGCACCCAAGACCACCCGTTCCTAGCCCATGCCGGGCGCAGTTGCCTCTAAAGCACGGCCCGGCAAATCTCCTCTGGCCATCGCTGCCAAGCCATCGGCATAGCCAAGGTCGATCAGTTCGTTCGTAAAGCCGGGCTCGAACAGCAGGAAAGACAGCAACTTTTGCCCCCCTTGGTTGCGGGCGCCGAGCGTGCGTAACAAGATGCGCAACGGCCCGGGCAGTTCTTGAAGGTGTCCATCCGTCAGGCTGCTCAAACTCGCCGTGGGCTGCACCACCCGCGCAAGCACATGCCGCAACCCGGCGGCAGTAGACCCCTCCGGGTCGCGCTCGACGGCCTCGTTCAAGCGCTCGAGCCGCTCTACGTCGGCTTGGCTGCCATCCATGAACAGCGTGTCCAACATGTAGCCCAGCAAGTGCCCGAAGCTCGGTGCTGGCGGCAAGCGGCGCAGCGGTGCTACTGCCAAGCCGTCGCGCGGTGATGGATCGCGAAGGCCGATAACGACGATGCGGTCAGCACCCAGACGCAGGGCCGGACTCAACGGCGCGGTGTGCCGCATGGCGCCATCGCCAAACCACTCGCCCTCGATATGCACCGGTGGAAAGATGAACGGCACGGCGGCGCTGGCCATCAGGTGGTCGAGCCCCAAGTCAGTCTTCACCCCGCGGCGCCACGCGCGGGTCCACTCGGGAACTGGCGCAGTGGTGTCGTAGAAGGTAATGGAGCGGGCCGAACTGTAACTGGACGCGCTGATGGCTACGGATTGGAGGTAACCCTTGGCCAGCGAATGGCGGATGCGCGCTAGGTTCACATGCCGTTCGAGCGTATGCCGCAGCGGTGTGGTGTCGAGCAGTGCGCGTGGTGGGTTTACCAGCAGCCCGCCGGTGACCAACGTGCCGAGCAACCGCGAACCGCTGCGCAACATGGCCCCGAGTGAGGAGTCGAACACGAGGTTGACGTGAAAATGGCGCCAAAAGCGCTCGATCTGCTCCATGCCTTCGTGGAAATCGCCAGCATGGGCGGCCAGCAGGGAAGCCAAAATGCCACCCGCACTGGTCCCAGTGACGATACCGAAGGGCAAGGGGGCACCGCGGGGCGTGGCGCTGGCGATAGCCTTGAGCACACCCACCTGATAGGCGGAGCGCGCCCCGCCGCCCGGCAGGACGATGGCGGTGCGCCGCGTATCTTGTGGCCACTGAGCCATTGAATTGACCGACATCTACGCTCCGCCGACTGCGGGTACCCACCCATTGGGAGTACCATCCGTTTGCAACGCCGCATGAGCGGCACCTCACGACCCTTCAGGAGTCTGCCATGTCTCGCCCTTCCCTCACCCGCCGCGGTCTGTTCGCGCGCCTCTCTGGCGGCCTCGCTGCCACTCTCGTGGCTGCCGCAGGCCTGTTCAGCGCCAACGCCCTGGCCGGTCCGCCGCCGACGGTAGGCGCCGCTGCACCAGCGTTCAAGCTACTGGACCAGGACGGCAAGGCTCACCAGCTCGCCGACTACCGCGGGAAGTGGGTGGTGCTTTACTTCTACCCGAAGGATGGCACACCGGGCTGCACCACACAGGCCTGTACTTTCCGCGACAACATCTTCGCGTTCCGACGCATGGGCGTCACGGTGTTGGGCGTTAGTGTGGACGACAGCAGCTCGCACGCCGAATTCGCCAAGACCCATCGCTTGCCGTTTACCCTGCTGGCAGACTCGAAGAAGCAGGCAGCCAAGGGCTACGGCGTGCTCCGCAACTACCTGGCCTTCGAAATTGCCAGCCGCCAGACGTTCGTCATCGACCCGCAGGGCCGTATCGCCAAACACTACCCGGAAGCGGACCCGAATGACGGCCAGAAAGTGCTGCTCGATGACATCGCCCGTCTCCAGGCAGCCGCCGCGCCGGCCAAGACCTGAAGCCTGACGGGGGCCGCCCTCCGCGGTCCCTGCCGTGCCTTGCAGCCCTATTTGCGCTGCAAGGCGCGGATGGCGTCATCCAACCCGCGCAGCGTCAGAGGGAACATGCGGTCCTCCGCCAGTTCTCGCACCATCTTCACCGAGGGCGTATAGCCCCAGCGATCTTGCGGCTCCGGGTTCAACCACACGAAGTGCGGGAACGCCGTGGCGATACGCCGGAACCAAGTCGCTCCCGGTTCCTCGTTCCAGTGCTCGACGCTGCCGCCAGCGTAAGCAATTTCATAGGGCCCCATCGTGGCATCGCCCACAAAAACGGCGCGGTAATCGCGGCCGTAAGTGCGCAGAATTTCATCGGTAGGTATGCGCTGCGCATGCCGGCGGCCGTTGTCCTTCCACATCGCTTCATACGTGAAGTTGTGGAAGTAGAAATGCTCCAAGTGCTTGAACTCCGCTCGCGCCGCACTGAACAGTTCCTCGCAGAGCTTGATGTGGTCATCCATGGACCCGCCCACATCCAAAAACAGGAGCACCTTCACGGCGTTGTGGCGTTCGGCCTGCATGCGAATGTCGAGCAAGCCGGCGTTGCGCGCCGTGGAAGCAATAGTGCCGTCCAAGTCCAGCAGGTCCTGCGCGCCAGTGCGCGCGAAACGGCGCAACTTGCGTAGTGCCACCTTCAGGTTGCGCGTACCCAGTTGCACTTGGTCGTCGAGGTTGCGGAACTCGCGCTTGTCCCACACCTTCACGGCACTGCGACGTCGGCTGCCGTCCTGACCGATACGCACCCCTTCCGGGTTGTCACCATAGGCACCGAAAGGCGAACGGCCACCGGTGCCCACCCATTTGTTGCCACCTTCGTGCCGGCCTTTCTGCTCGTTCAACCGCTCGCGCAGGGTTTCCATCAGCTTTTCGAAACCGCCGAGTTTTTCCATCGCCGCGCGCTCTTCCGGGGACAGCGTCAACTCCGCGCGGCGCGTAAGCCAGTCAGCCGGCAAGCGGGTGGGATCGATAGCGGCGAACAGATTTTCGACCCCCTGAAAATACTTGCCGAAGGCGAGGTCGTAGCGGTCGTAGTAGCGCTCGTCTTTCACGAGCACGGTGCGCGCCAAGCTATGGAAAGCGTCCACGGACGTTTCCGCCACGCCGGCCTGCAGGGCCGCCATGAGCTGCAGCCACTCGTTGAGCGCCACCGGGACCCCGGCCTGGCGCAAAGTGAAGAAGAACCCGGTCAGCATGAGGCCGCTGCGCTTAGCGCCGCGCGCTGCGGTCCAGGAACACCAGCCGCTCGAACAAGTGCACGTCCTGCTCGTTCTTCAGCAGCGCTCCGTAGAGCGGCGGCAACGCGGTTTTGCCATCACCAGCCCGCAGCGCTTCCGGGGGAATGTCCTCGGCCAACAGCAGCTTGAGCCAGTCCAGCAGTTCGGAGGTCGACGGCTTTTTCTTCAGGCCGGGCGTTTCCCGCACACGGAAGAAGCCTTCCAAAGCATCGCGCAGGAGTTCTTGCTTGATGCCCGGGTAGTGCACCGCCACGATGCGCTCCATGGTGGTGGCATCGGGAAAACGAATGTAGTGAAAGAAGCAGCGGCGCAGGAAGGCATCCGGCAATTCTTTTTCGTTGTTGCTGGTGATGATGATGAGCGGTCGGTGCCGTGCCTTCACCAACTGCCGGGTTTCGTAAACGTGAAACTCCATGCGGTCGAGTTCACGCAACAAGTCGTTCGGGAATTCGATGTCTGCCTTGTCGATTTCATCGATGAGCAGCACGGGAGATTCCGCGCAGTCAAAGGCTTCCCACAACGCGCCACGCACGATGTAGTTACCGACGTCTTTCACGCGCTCGTCACCAAGCTGGGAGTCGCGCAGGCGCGACACAGCGTCATATTCGTACAGGCCTTGCTGCGCCTTGGTGGTGCTCTTCACGTGCCACTCGAACAGCGGCCGTCCTAAGCCGCGCGCCACTTCCAGCGCCAGTTGCGTCTTGCCCGTGCCTGGCTCGCCCTTGATGAGCAGAGGCCGCTGTAACTGCACCGCCGCGTTCACGGCGAGGCGCAGTTCATCAGTGGCGATATAGGAGTCGGTTCCGGCAAATTTCTGTGCGGTCATCGGGCGCTCGGTTTGAGTTGCAGAGTCCAGCGCGTGGCGCCGGGCAGGAAGGGCGTGGGCACGCCTTGTTCCCAGTCGGCGTGGCCGGCGCCATAGTACGGCGAAAGCGGGTTACCGGCGTTGCCACCGGGCATCTCGAGATAGCCCTCGGACTCGCGGCCCGGCGTCACCGCGAAGCGTTGGCTGGCCCCATGTTCCGGGCGCTGCACGCGCGGCATGTCGCCATCGCCAGGCAGCGGGTTGGCGGGCATGTCCACCAACCGGCCGAGGCCCGGCACGCCGGCCGACAAGGGATGATGAATCTTGGCGGTATTGGCGCGGCCCCAATGGCAGTCGGCCAGTTGGCCGCCACAGTTTTGCTCCGCTTCCTGCAAGGCATCCTTGAGCACCGCGCCGAGGAAAGCGTCCCAGCCCTTGCCACCCGGGGCGGGCAAAGTGCCCGCAGGCGCGCTCACCAGTTGCCACAAGGCACCTTCGAACTCGGGCGGCACCTTGAATTCCAAATCGGGCAGCGTGGCTTGCGCCGCTGCCGTGAGGGCCACGTAGGTTTGCTTGGTGAGTTCACGATGGAAGGCACGCACCAAGCGATAACTGACGCTGTCCACGGATGCCGCCGTGAAGGGCGCGGCCAGCAAGGCGCGCGTGGCGGCCGGCACTTGGGCAGCCTCCGCCGCACGCAAAGCCACCGGTTGCCAGTGCTGCACGAATACCGCGCGGTCATCCAAGTGGATCTTCAGGAAGTCGGCGGGTGTGGCTTTTTCCAAGCCCAAGAGGCCGTCGCGAATTTGCTTGGTGCGCGCGCCGCGGTCGAAGGTGGAACTGCCAAGCCCCGCATACAGCGCCGCTGCCGCGGCATCGTCGGCGCTGACGTCCTCCCCCGCCATGCCACCAATGCGCGCGTTCGCGGTCCAGATGCGCCCATCTGCCGGATTGATACGCGCCAAAGCAGCAGGCACCGGGCCCACCCCGGCCCACAAGGCGGCCGGGTCTGTGGACAAACGCGGCAAGGCAATGGGCGCTGCCAAGCGCTGCGGCACTTGTCCCATCAACGTCCACGCAATCTGCCCACTGCTGTCGCCAACGGTGAGGTTCTGCGTGGGCATGCCCGCCCCACTCGCCACCGCCAATGCGCCCGCGACGTCCTGGGCCTCCATCATCTGGATGGCCTTGAGGTTGGTACCGCCCGCGAAATGCGGCACCCACTGCACCGCCACCGCGCGGCCGTCTGCGTCTTTGGCCAGCACCGGTCCGAATTCACTGGTGATCACCTCGATCTTCACGGGCTTACCGCCGCGCACCTCGAGCACTTCCTCGCGCTTTTGCAAGGCTTTGGTACCGGTGGCTGTCAGGTAATGGTCGGTCTGGGCCGGGTCCGGCACGAGCACCACCGCATCCGTGCTGTCGATGTTGCTGTTCGTGAAGCCCCAGGCGATGCGGCCGTTGCTGCCAGCGACCACCAACGGTGAACCGGGCAAGGACACGCCCGTGACTGCGGACTGCAAGGCACCGGCAGCGTCGCGCGTTTCCAAGCGCACGCGATACCAGATGTTCGGCACGCGAATGGCGAGATGCATATCGTCCGCCACGAGGGCTCCGCCACTAGCGGTGTGCTTCCCAGCGAGCGCCCAGTTATTGCTGCCGACCACCGCCACGCCTTCGTCAGCGCGTTCGCCAAAAAATTCACCAGAGAGTTCATCGTTACCTTCGCCCGCCAGCGCGGCAAGCAAGCCACTCGGCGCTGCGGCAATACTTGCCTGCTTCGCTGCGGGCGGCGCCGCAGCGAGGGCCGCTTGGATTGCCTCCACCGGCACCGGCACAGCCGGCAGCGGGGCGCCGAACAAGGGGGCTTGCCATTCGCCTGGCGGGGAGTAGAGGAAATCTTCGAGGCCCGGCGTGGTGGCGTGAATGGCTGCGCGCTGGCGTTCAAAACTGCCATCGCTATCTTGCAGCGTCAGGAACATGGCATGCGCCGTGAGGATGGTGTCTTCCGGCAGCCAAGGGCGCGGCTGCTGCTGCAGCAAGAGATATTCCCAAGGGCGAGCCCGCAGCGCGCCGAGGCCGGCATTCACCCCTGCGGTGTACAGTTCCAGCAAGCGTTGCTCCGCTGGCGTTGCCGCTGCCACCACTTGGCGGGCCACGGCGCGCAGGCCATGCGGGCGGAACTTGCGGTCGGTGTCGAGCACCTTAGGCCCCAGCAGCGCCGCCAACTCGCCAGCAGGGGCGCGGCGCTGCAGGTCCATCTGAAAGAAGCGTTCTTGCCCGTGCAAGTAGCCCAGCGCGTAAGCGATATCTTCCCGGGAGGTAGCGACGACCGTGGGCGTACCAGCAGCGTCGCGCATGACGGTAACGGGGGCACCGAGACCCGCTAGCGTGGCCTCGCCTTCGAGCTGCGGCAAGCTACCCCGCAGGGCAAGCCAGCCTGCCAACGCGGCAGCCACCACGAGGGCTGCCAACCCGCCTGCTGACCAACCAAGAACCCTGCGCCATGAAAAAGACCGGGAAGGCTGGACAGTGGCGGGTGCGTTCATCTGCGGACCTCGAGGATCTTCATGGAATTGGTGCCGCCCGCAACCCCGGACAGCTCGCCCTTGGTGACAATGATGCGGTCACCTTCGTCGGCCAGCCCGAGTTCGATCAGCATGTGGAAAATGCTGGTGTACAACTTCTCCGGGTCCGTGTGGACCACGTCGAAAGCCACCGGCTGCACCCCACGATACAACGTGACGCGGCGCTGCGTCACCTCCTGGCGGGTGAAGGCATAGATGGGAATGTCCGACCGAATGCGCGACATCCACAACGTCGTGCTACCGGACTCCGTCAAAGCCACGATGCAGCGTATCGGCATGTGGTTGGCGGCATACATGACGGAACGAGCAATCGCTTCGTCGGTGCGCTCGAACTTGTCGTGTTCGTGACTGGCCTGGCGGAAGTTCGCTACCTGCCACTTCTCGGCGCCAACGATGATATTGACCATCTCCTGTACCGTCTTGACCGGGTATTTGCCCACGGCGGTTTCCGCGGAAAGCATGACCGCGTCGGTGCCATCCATGACGGCGTTGGCTACATCCGACACCTCGGCGCGCGTAGGCACCGGGTTGTAAATCATGCTTTCCATCATCTGCGTAGCGGTAATGACCGCGCGGAACTGGTCGAGCGTCTCAGCGATGATGTGCTTCTGCAGGCCCGTGAGCTCAGCGTAGCCGACCTCCACGCCGAGGTCGCCGCGAGCCACCATGACCGCGTCACTGGCCTCGACGATTTCCTTCAAGTTGACGAGCGCCTCGGCGCGTTCGATCTTGGCGACCAGCTTGCCCGTGCCACCGGCGGCCTTGAGCAGCGTCCGTGCCTCGTGCATGTCCAAAGCGTTCTTCGGGAAAGACACTGCCAGATAGTCGACGCCAATCTGCGCCGCCATCCGAATGTCTTCGCGGTCCTTGTCCGTCAACGCGCCAGCCGACAGGCCGCCACCGCGACGGTTGACGCCCTTGCGGTCGGAAAGTTCGCCGCCTATGACCACCTTGGTGTCGATACGCGTACCGCGCACCGCTTTGACCTCGAGCACGATGAGACCGTCGTTCAGGAGCAGCACGTCACCGGCACGCACGTCACGCGGCAGGTCTTGGTAGGCGACCCCAACTATCTGCAGAGTGCCAGCGTTCGGATCGAAGGCGGGGTCCAGCGCAAAGTCCTGCCCCTCTTCGAGAAACACTTTGCCTTCCAGGAAGCGTTCGATCCGGATCTTGGGGCCACGCAGGTCGCCGAGGATGGCGACACAGCGCCCCACCGCCGCGGCCGCCTGACGTACCCGACCGACGCGAGCGGCGTGCTCTTCCAGAGAACCGTGGGAAAAATTGACGCGGACCACATCCACGCCGGCGGCAATCATGGCCGTCAGGGTCGCCAGGTCGTCCGTGGCCGGCCCGAGGGTGGCAACGATCTTGGTACGTCTCTGTTGCTGTCCTGCCATGGCACTCCCCCAAGCAATGTCCAACGTTGTCAGCGGAGTAATTTACCTGCCGAAGGGGACTTTAGGCAAACGTTTCCCCCGCGGCGCGGCGCTGCAGGAGGTCCACGGCGGGCAACACCTTGCCCTCCACGAACTCCAGAAACGCACCACCACCCGTGGAGATATAGGAGATGCCCTCCTCCACGCCGTATTTCTCGATGGCGGCGAGCGTATCGCCACCGCCCGCCAGCGAAAACGCCTTGGAGCGGGCAATGGCCAACGCCAGGGTCTTCGTGCCTTCGCCGAACTGGTCGAACTCGAACACGCCCACCGGCCCGTTCCAGACGATGGTGCCAGCCGTCTCGAGAATCTTCGCGAGACGGTCGGCGGTATCCGGGCCGATATCGAGGATGAGGTCATCGGCAGCGACATTCGCCACTGCCTTCACATCTGCCTCGGCCTGCGCAGAGAAGGCCTTCGCCACCACCACGTCTGACGGCAAGGGAATCTCCGCGCCGCGCGCACTGGCTTCCGCCGCCAGCTTGCGGGCCATGTCCAGCATCTCCGCTTCGTGCAGGCTCTTGCCCACCGGCAGCCCGGCTGCGGCGAGGAAGGTGTTGGCAATGCCACCACCGACGATGAGCTTGTCCACCTTCGAGAGCAGCGACTCCAGCACGGTGAGTTTCGTGGACACCTTGGAGCCCGCCACGATAGCCACCAATGGACGAGCAGGCTTTTCCAGCGCGGTCTCCAGCGCCACCAATTCGTTCACCAGCAAGGGGCCCGCGCAAGCCACCGGCGCAAAGCGCGCCACGCCATGGGTGCTGGCCTCGGCACGGTGCGCCGTACCGAAAGCATCCATCACGTACACATCGCACAGCGCCGCCATGCGACGCGACAGCGCCTCGTTGTCCTTCTTCTCGCCTTTGTTGAAGCGGACGTTCTCGCAGAGCACGGCCTCGCCGGGAGCCACTTCGACGCCATCGAGCCAGTTGGTCACCAGCGGCACCTTGCGCCCGAGCAACTCGGAGAGCCGTGCCGCTACGGGCGCCAGCGAGAACTCTGCCGCCGGCACGCCTTCTTCAGGGCGTCCGAGGTGCGACAGAATCATGAGGCGCGCGCCACCCGCCAGTGCGGCGCGCAGCGTTGGCAGAGCGGCGCGGATACGGGCATCGCTCGTCACCACGCCATCGTGTACCGGGACGTTGAGGTCCTCGCGGACCAGCACGCGCTTGCCGCGCAGGTCCAGGTCCGTCATGCGGATGACTTGCTGCATGACTATGCCCTTACTTCGCGCGCGACCAGGCCAGCGTGGTGTCCAGCATGCGGTTGGAGAAGCCCCACTCGTTGTCGTACCAGGAGCAGACCTTCACCAGCGTGCCGTCGATGACCTTCGTCAAAGTCGAGTCGTAGGTGGAGGACGCCGGGTTGTGATTGAAGTCCACGGACACCAGCGGGCCGTCGTTGTAGGCGAGCACGCCCTTCAGCGGACCAGTGGCAGCGGCCTGCACGAGTGCGTTGATCTCTTCGGTCGAGGTGGCGCGAGCCGCCACGAACGAGAGGTCCACGAGCGACACATTGATGGTGGGCACGCGGATGGCGAAGCCATCGAGCTTGCCGTTCAATTCCGGGAGCACCAAACCCACCGCCGCGGCGGCGCCAGTCTTGGTCGGAATCATGGACATGGTGGCCGAACGCGCGCGACGCAGGTCCTCGTGGTAAACGTCGGTGAGCACCTGGTCATTGGTGTAGGCATGCACCGTGGTCATGATGCCGTGCACCAGACCGATGTTGTCGTGTAACACCTTGGCCAACGGCGCCAGGCCATTGGTGGTGCAGGAAGCATTCGAGATGACGGTCATGTCACTACGGAGTACGTCGTGGTTGACGCCGTAGACCACCGTGGCGTCTACGTCCTTGCCACCCGGCGCGGAGATGACCACCTTCTTCGCGCCACCCTTGAGGTGCGCCGATGCCTTTTCCTTGGTGGTGAACAAGCCGGTGCACTCGAGCACCACGTCCACGCCGAGTTCGCCCCAGGGCAATGCCGCCGGGTCGCGGCTCTTCAGCACACGGATGCGATCGCCGTTCACCACCATGCTGTCGCCATCGACGGCGACTTCACCGGGGAAGCGGCCGTGCGCGGTGTCGAAGCGCGTCAGGTGAGCGTTGGTATTGGCGTCACCCAAGTCGTTGATGCCAACGATCTGGATTTCGTTCGTGCGGCCCGATTCGTACAGTGCGCGCAGGATATTGCGGCCAATGCGGCCGTAGCCATTAATGCCAACCTTCACAGCCATGGTCTACTCTCCAGTAAAGAACCTGAAACGAAAAAAATGAAGTTGCCTGAAACGCCCGCGCCTAGCGGTGCGCCAGCACCCCTTCCACTGTCGCCGCCACCTGGGCAGGCGTAAAACCGAACTGCTCGAACAGCACCTTCGCAGGTGCCGAAGCGCCAAAGCGATTGAGTCCAACCACCGCGCCGTCGAGACCGACATAGCGATACCAGCCGTCCGTCACACCCGCCTCGACAGCGACGCGCGGCAGGCCCTTGGGCAACACTGCATCACGCCAAGCGGCAGACTGCGCCTCGAACACTTGCGTACAGGGCATGGACACCACGCGCACCGCAATGCCGCGCGCCGCCAACTGCGTCTGCGCCTCTACCGCCAGCGCTACTTCGGAGCCGGTGGCGATGAGCACGGCCTGCGCGCCTTCCGCGTCTTTCAGTACATAGCCGCCACGCGCCATGGCCGCCACTTGCTCGGCGTCGCGCGCTTGCGCAGGCAAAGCCTGCCGCGTAAGGATGAGCGAGGTAGGACGGTCACGGCGGGTGGCCGCAGACAACCAAGCGACATGCGTTTCCGCGGCATCGCAGGGGCGCCACACGTCGTGGTTAGGAATGAGCCGCAGCGAGGCCGTGTGTTCGACGGGCTGGTGCGTGGGGCCGTCTTCACCCAGACCAATGCTGTCGTGCGTGTAGACGTTGATGACCGGCAGCCCCATGAGCGCACTCATGCGCACCGCGTTGCGGGCATAGTCCGAGAACACCAGGAACGTGCCACCGAACGGCACGAAGCCACCGTGCAGCGCCATGCCGTTCATGATGCCGGTCATGCCGAATTCGCGAACGCCGTAGTGCAAGTAATCGCCGGCGAAGTCGTGCGGCGTGATGGACTTGTGGCCCTTGCGGTTGGTGTTGTTGCTACCGGTGAGGTCGGCCGAACCACCGAGCAGTTCCGGCATCAGGCCCGTAAAGAACGTAAGCGCCGCCTGCGATGACTGACGCGTGGCCTGCGAACCACCAGCGGCCTGTACCGCGGCGATGGCTGCGGCAGCCTTTTCCGCCAAGCCAGCCGGCAGGTCGCCCGCCATACGACGGTTGTATTCGGCCGCCAGCTCAGGGTAGTTGCCGGCATAAGCGGCAAAGCTCTCCTGCCAAGCCGCTTCGGCAGCCGCACCACGCGTGCGCGCATCCCAGGCGCCCCGCACATCAGCGGGAATCTCGAATGGCGCTTCTTGCCAGCCCAGCTGCTCGCGCGCAGCGGCCACTTCGGCAGCGCCGAGCGCCGCGCCGTGCACGGCTTCGGTGCCCTGCTTGTTGGGCGAGCCCCAGCCGATGATGGTCTTGCAGCAGATGAGCGTGGGTTTGCCGCCCGGCGTATTACCTTGCTCGATGGCCGCGGCAATGGCGCGGTCCACCGCGGCCACATCGTGGCCATCAACGCCACGAATAACGTTCCAGCCGTAGGCCTCGAAACGGGCCGGCGTATCGTCCGTGAACCAGCCGTGTACTTCACCGTCGATGGAAATGCCGTTGTCGTCGTAGAACATGACGAGCTTCGACAGCTGCAACGTGCCGGCGAGTGCACAGGCTTCGTGCGAGATGCCTTCCATGAGGCAGCCATCGCCGAGGAACACCCAGGTACGGTGATCAACAACAGCGTGGCCCGGGCGATTGAAGTGGGCAGCGAGCACTTTCTCCGCCAGCGCCATGCCCACGGCATTCGCTATGCCCTGCCCTAGCGGGCCGGTAGTGGTCTCGATGCCTAGGTGCAGTTCGCGCTCCGGGTGTCCGGCGCAGTGCGAACCCCACTGACGGAAAGTACGCAGTTGTTCCATCTCAAGCGGGTAGCCGCTGAGGTGCAACAGCCCGTACAGCAGCATGGAGCCATGACCGTTGGACAGCACAAAGCGGTCGCGATCCGCCCACGAAGGATTGCCCGGGTTGTGCTTCAGCGGGCCGCGCCACAGGGCCTCAGCCAAGTCCGCCATGCCCATGGGCGCGCCCGGGTGCCCGGAGTTGGCAGCTTGGACCGCATCCATGGCTAGAACACGAAGGGCATTGGCAAGGCGGCGGCGATCGGTCATGAGGGGCTCTTGTGAAGGTAGCGCGAGGCAGCCGCGAGGCCGCCCGGGGAACCAGCATTGTCGCCGATACGGGCCACGCACGGCAAACCGCCCTACCGAGCTTCATACCTAACGCCCTGCTAGGCGCCACAACAGGTCGCTAGGCCAAGCCGCAAGTTGGAAGCGCCCACCGCCCGGCTTCCGCTATACTTTCGCCCCGGTATGGGCAGTGCGTCCCCGCACGGATGCCCCGAATACTTGCTTAACACCCCTTGCACAGGACCCCCGCCCCATGAGCGCAGGCAGCTATCTGTTCACTTCGGAATCGGTATCGGAAGGCCACCCGGACAAGGTCGCCGACCAGATCTCGGATGCCGTTCTCGACGCCATCCTCAAGGATGACAAGACCGCGCGCGTGGCCGTGGAAACACTGGTGAAGACCGGATGTGCCATCGTCGCTGGCGAAGTGACCACCACCGCTTGGGTCGACCTCGAAGCCTTGGTGCGCGACACCATCCTCGAGATTGGCTACGACAGCTCCGAGATGGGCTTCGACGGCGCGTCTTGTGCAGTCATCAACATCATCGGCAAGCAGTCGCCGGACATCGCCCAAGGCGTGGACCGCAAGGACCCGCGCAAGCAGGGCGCCGGCGACCAAGGCCTCATGTTCGGCTACGCCTCGGATGAAACCGACGTACTGATGCCCGCCCCCATCACCTTCGCGCACCGCTTGGTACAGCGTCAGGCCGAAGTACGCAAGGCAGGCAAGCTGAAGTGGCTGCGCCCCGATGCGAAGAGCCAAGTGACCATGCGCTACGAAAACGACGTGCCGGTGGCCGTCGATGCCGTGGTGCTGTCCACCCAGCACTCGCCGGACGTCTCCACCAAGACGCTGCGCGAAGCGGTCATGGAAGAAGTCATTTTGCCGGTGCTGCCGAAGCATTTGCTGTCGCCGAAGACCAAATTCCACATCAATCCGACTGGCAAGTTCGTGGTCGGTGGTCCCGTCGGCGACTGCGGCCTCACGGGCCGCAAGATTATCGTGGACACCTACGGCGGCTTTGCTCG